>MTMJ01000071.1 GCA_002010045.1 Archaeoglobus sp. JdFR-22
TTCTGCAGTTAACCACTTAACAACTTCTTTTTCAGGTTTTCGTCCCATGTAGCCATTTTGTAGTTATTGGTTAAAAATGTTTTGTCTAATACTCTAATTAACCATTTGAAGTAACCCCTTATTTCTCTGTTACTCCTGTATGCATATTCTTCCAGACCCACATAAGCCTCTCGGTATACCTGAACGAAGCTTCCAATATCATCTCCTGTGGCATTTCTTATCCTCACAAAGATATGTTTTTATGTTTGATTTTTAAATTTACGATGATGCTGGAGGAACTGCTGCGAGGATTAGTTGAAATTCAATCCTTATCCGGAAAAGAAAGACGTTTGAGGCTATTTCTTGAGGAGTATTTTCAGAAGAGAGGGCATGATTCCATAGTTCAGGAAGAAAACGATGTTGGAAATCTGATAGTCCATCCTGAGGCTTCTGTATGGATTATAACCCATATGGATACAGTCAGTATTAAAAGAGAATACGAATTTGATGGTACCTATGCTTACGGGACAGGTGTCTGCGACCCGAAAGGAGGTATTGCTGCAATTCTACATGCATTGAATAAGATAAAAAGACTCAATCTTGGACTCGCATTTCTTGCTGACGAGGAGGAGGGTGGAAAAGGCTCTGAGCTATTTATAAGAGAATTTTTTCCGGAAACTGCAATTGTTATAGAGCCCACGTCTCTTAAAATAGCAGACAGACATTATGGAAATCTGGAAATCCTTATAAAAGTGAGAGGTGAGCCATCGCACGGCTCCAAACCCGAATACGGAGATAATGCAATTGAGAGGGCATTTGAGCTGTTTAAGGAGCTAAAACAAATTCAAAATTTATCAGTTATTGAAATTGAAGGTGGTGGGAAAGAATATACCATCCCTGAAACATGCAAGATGAGAATTGATTTTTTACTGTCTCCGAATACAGATTTAAACAAGTTAAAAGATTCAATACTGCCTGTTTTGGAAAAATATGGGGATTATGAGATTCTGGAAGAGTCTGAAGGTTTCACGTCAAAAAAATTCTTTATTCTTGAGGATGCGATTGTCAGGGCTGGCATAGATTTGAGCTACACTGAGATGCTTTCGTGGACGGATGCAATCAATCTAAAAAAAGCTGGCTGTGAGGTTGTTGTCTGGGGCCCCGGTGAACTTCGGTACTGTCACACCCGCAACGAGAGAATAAAAATTGAGGAAATAATGAAAGCGAGTGATGTCATTGTTAATTTGAATGGCATCGTCTGAGACCTCAGAATATCCTAAAAATAAGTGTATTCATCTTTTTGCGACTGAATAAAGTAGAATAAATTTTTTTAAACCTTAATAAAGTGTTATAAAGCTTTTTAATTATGAAATAAAAAAGTATTCTTAAAAATTTAAAGTATTTGTAAGAAATAATGGGGTGTGCAGTAATTTGCGTGGGAGTTATGGGAATTATTGATAGCATTCATATAATATATAGATTAACATCATTAAAGAGAAAAAAAGATTTTAGGATTATAGATAATTCCCCTAATATCTCAGTAATAATTCCAGCATATAATGAGGAGACGCTAATCAAAGAATGTCTGAAATCAGTTATTAAGCAAGAATATGATGGAAAGATTGAAATCATTGTTGTTGATGATTGCTCAACTGATAAGACACCCGATATTGTAAGGAAATACGGTGTAAAACTAATATCTCATGAGAGAAATATGGGAAGGGCAAAAGCGCTGGAGAATGGTATGAGAGTGGCAAAAAACAATATTCTGGTCTGGCTGGATGCTGATACAATACTTGACAAGCACGCACTTAAAAATATTGTGAAGCACTTTGGCGATAACAGAGTAAAAGCGGTGTGCGGAAATGTCATCCCTTGGAATCGTAGCAAGCTCTGGAGTCTTATACAGCGGGAAGAATATGCTGTTCCATTCTATTTTATAAAGAATGCCCAGTCAAAACTGGGAAAAGTTTTGATTGCATCCGGTGCTTTTTCAGCTTTTGATCGTTCAATTTTGCTGGAAGTTGGTTGCAACAGTAAAACAGTTGCAGAAGACTTTGATGTCACAATGAAGATACATCGAAAAGGATACTCAGTGGCTTATGCAAGTGATGCAATTGCCTACACGTATGCTCCAGAAAGTGTCAATTCGCTATTTGGACAGAGGAGAAGGTGGGCGAGAGGCTTTGCAGAGGTAATGCTTAAGCATCGTTTAGTTAAATCTCTATGCATTGAAGAATTTTTCGCATTTATTGGTGGCTCAGTGAGACATTTAACTATGTGGCTCTGGTCAATACCTCTGTATCTTGCACTGGGCTGGCTTGGTATTGTTCTCTGGATTAGTTACACATTCATTTCAACCACAATATACTTGATGATCGCATCTTTCATGGCACGCAGGTTCATGCTCAGGACAGCATTAATTATTTCAGCTCTCGGGATGACTTTATTGTGGTGTGCTGAGTTATGGGGATGTATTCAGGGCATTCAGAAAAGAAATGATAAAGATCGCAGTTGGGAGCGAGCATCACGTCCCGACTCATATGCAAAAATAGAAAAGGTGAGATCTTGAATTGTGGAAAGGATAAAAAATTGGTTAAATTCGGAATTCTTTTAGTTCTACTGTTGAGCAGCGTAAATATTGCAAACGCTCATTTTGCTGATGAATTGAGAAGCGAGTCCCGGTTAAATCATTTTATAATCAACTCGCAATTTTTTGATGAGTACGGTATTAGATTTAAATATACTGGTAAGTTCTCAGAAACAACCCAGACAAAAGCGACGGCTTATATGGTGGTTGCTCTCTGTAATTTTTATAATAACACAAAAGATGAGCGATTTTTGGAGAAAGCTAAGATGCTGGGTAATGCTTTGGAGGCTTCCCTGTTCAGGGCAAAGGTTGGTGGTATTGACGTAACCCTAATTGCTCCAAAAATTGATACAACCACTGGTGAGCTTTTAAAAAGCGAGTCTTATACACAGGATATGTTACTATCTTCATGGGCGTTTACGATGCTGTATTCTGTCACAGATATACCGAAATACAAGCAAGATGCTGCGGAACTGTTATCTGCGGTGAGAACGATACAGGAAGTAATAAGTGAAAATCCAGATTCAACAGTACACGGGGCGCTACCCTGGCTCTGCTACAATTATACCGGTGGTGACACATATCTGGTTGACCCGGATATGGATTACAGGGTTGCATTTCCCCTCGTTAAAGCAATAACATCATACAACCAGTACATTGGCAGTGAGTATGCTACCATCCTCGATGACTGGAGCGAATTTTATCAAAAACAGTATTCAATCGGGAATACTTCATGTGGTATCTTACCTGCAGAATATCTTTCTGCCAGATCTTCAAATCAGTACTCACCTGAAAACTGGGATCAGATAGAGCGAGTTTGGGGTTGTGATGCTCCAACTTCTGAAGATGAGTTGATGTACCATGTAACAGGTATTTTTCTGATTAACCGGACAATAGGTAACGAATATTATAATACGATAATAAATCTTCCAATGGAAAACGATGTGATTTGTGGTGCATATTATCCAAATGGAACGATTGCGATGAGTGATGGAGAAATTGTTGGAAATGCATACCTTGCTCTCATAGCATACTACAACAAAGATTATGAAAAGATGTTAAATTTTCTGAGCCCGATACTTGTATACCAGAACACCAAGAAAGATGACAGCAATATGTACGGTGCGTGGGGCTGGAGTCCAAGGTATCCAGACCACATAGAGGGCGCAACCACAGCTCAAATCGCATACATATACAGCGAAATATTCAGTCTGCATGTAGATACAGATGATATCGTGCATCCACCAGTTGCTTACTTTCCAGACTCAGGGTCTGTGTTTGTTTTAGAAGGCATCTCATCGAGTGGGGAAGTTTCGATAGTTGCTGAGGATGGAAGATACGAATGCAGTGGTAAGGGAAAAATCGTGGACATCATAATACCGAAATCAAAAGAAACGACATCGCTGGCGATTTATGGAAATCCAGAGTATATACTCAAGGATATGAAGGAAGGCCAAAAAATAGACCAGCTGGGGAGTGTAGCTGAAGTAATCTCCAATGATGAATACATAGAGGTTATTGTGTATGCAGAAAATGAGAAGTATTCCTTCGGGGTTGAGCGGGTCGAAGAACAGACACACATTATAATAATTTCCGCAATTGTTGCAATTATGATTCTTATTTCCTTAGTACATCTAAAATGGAAAAAGTAAATACATTCAGCTCATTTCACGGATAATACTTAAAATTCACAACTTCTCTGTATTTTTCATGATTAGCTTCTCTTCTCAACCCCTTCAAAATGATTTCCAATGTTTTCAAAGCCCCGATTTTATTCAGAGGCTGGTTATTATTACCGCACTGATAGCTGTAGGTACACCTCGGGCAACCATCTATCCTTTCGCAATCACAGTTCTTCAAAACCTCATAAGAAATCTGAAGACCTCTTCCAAGTCTTTTAAACAGCAGCTTACTCAATCCTGAGCCACCGACAGTGCCATCATAAACAAAGATGTCTCCTTCAGGGGTAGAGATTCCACCAATCTGATTGCTACCTCCTCCTGTGAGTGCGTTGCTTGATTCAATCAATACATGTTCGAGTGCATGAAAAGTTCCTGCATAGTAATCCTCGTATTCAAGATATTCTGGGAAAGGTGCGGAGAAAAGGAAACCCTTTGTCGGAAAGGTATAGCTAACAGGTTTGATGTGATGAGCATTTTTCTTTTCTCCAGAAAACATATCTCTTTCAATATACCCGTAAACACTCAGTGTTATTTCAAGTGAACAGTAAACAGCATCTTTTACCTCTTCAATTCCTGTTATTCTGGGGACAGAGTTGTACAGGGGGCCAGTAATCTCTCTTCCATATTTGTATTCTTCAAGGAGAGCCTCCTTTGCATCGAGGTCGAGAGACAAACTCCTGTATCTTCTGCCATTGTGTATCAGTACACTGCCGGGAAATAGCTCTTTAATTGCAACGGGCAGAACTCTCTCCCCAACTGTCTGCCCATCTGATACCATTTTGATGGAATCAGCTATTCCACGCATGCTAAAGTTTTTAAGGAAGTTGCTGTTAGCTGGAAGGAGGTATCCTCTGTTCTCAAAAATAATTTTGCTGTCGATTAACCATTTTACAGTATTTTTCCATTCATCAAGCACTTCTTTTCTTGAAAGGGGTTTCTCCATACACATTGCAACAATCTGGAACTTCAGAACTTCCTCATTCATCTTCTCTATATAGCCAAAATTTTCCTCTTCAAGGTATTCTTCAGGATTTGACCTGTAATAAGTGCTGATTGAGTCATCTTCTCTTAAAAGCAGCACTCCAATGCTCTCCTGACCCATTCTACCAGCCCTACCTACTCTCTGTATAAAACCGGGATAGTTTATCAGCTCGGAAACAACAGCGTCAACATCTCCGATGTCCACTCCGAGCTCGAGTGTTGGCGTTGAGACAACCACATTTAGCTTTCCTTCTTTGAATTCCCTCTCAACTTCCTCTCTTACTTTGGTAGGTAAACCTGATTTGTGCACCCTTGCTCTTATACCCTCTCTGTTCAAAATCCAGCTTGCTGTCTCAACACTTTTATAACTGTTGCAGAACACGAGGGTCTTTCTCCCGGGAATTGACCTCAGAATGTCTTTAATAGCAGCATAAACACTCGGAGTGTACCGCATTATAAGATTCATAACTCCCTTGCGATGTTTACCATGTGCATGCTCGAATTTTCTCTCAAACAGCTCTTCTGCAAATTCTCTTGCATTTGATATCGTTGCAGATGCGCAAGCTATCTGAAAATCTGCCAGTCTGGAGAGTCTTTTGACAAGGTAGTGCATGTTTGAGCCAAAGAGTCCGTTGTAACAGTGTAATTCATCCACCACAATGATTTGAACATCACTTATTATTTCTCTGAAGGCATACGTGTTTCTCAGGTGATAGTCAATCATATCTGGATTTGACAGTATTATATTCGCTTTTCCGCTGAAAACAGCCCTTCTTTCCTCCTGTCCAGAATCTCCATCAAATCTTACAACATTTAGCCCGAATGAGGAGGCATATTTCTTTATCTTCGCATCCTGATCCCTTGCGAGAGCCTTGGTCGGATAGATTATCAGACCAGTGCCACATTCTGCAACTTTCTCAATAACAGGAATTATGAAAGCCTCAGTTTTTCCAAAGCCCGTAGGTGCTGTAATGACAACGTTTTTTCCTGCTCTTATCAGATCAATAGCTTTTTTCTGGAAATTGTACAGATGTGTTATTCCTGAATCTTTCAGAGCTTTTTGCAATGTCAATGGAAGTCCAATCTCATCAGCAGGCACTTCCGGATTCGGACTGTAGGGCTGAAAAACTCTGCAAAGGATTATCTCATCCTCTGTGTTAAACAAAGGTTTTAAGGATTCATTACTCCCTGAACTTTCAAAGAGCTTCAGATTCTTTTTTCTGAGGCTTTCTTTACCGCATACACACCTTCTTTTTATTTTTCCACATTCCTGACAGAATAAATCATCAATCATTTTCAGTCCAGAGAGGAAGGAGCATTATAAGTGTTACCACTGTTCCGAATCTGATTTTTCTGCACTGGTAAGTTCACTTTTTTGTGTTCTCTCTGTAACCGAGTCTGTGTATGAGCTCTTCCCTGACTCTCTCATCAGTTCTTTCGTCGTACGCGGTTGTGACAAGCCTCACTTCCTGAACAGCCGAACCCTCTTTGAGAAGTATCCTCAGATTGCCTTCCTGTTCTCATCTCCCTTAAAATCGAGTATTTTAATAATTTCTTCTCCTAGTCTTCTGTCATAGAAGAAATTAGGTGGCAATCAATTTATATAAGAAGTTTATTGAGATTTAATGAATGTCAATTTATGCATTCGCTGACATTGATGATGGAAGAGCTGTAAAAATAAATGCAAGTGTGAGATTCCCTTCAAGACAGGATGGAAATATATTCTTTGATAGTAGTCATCCCATAAACCTGAAATTTGGAGATGAGTTACCTGTTAAGGTTGAGGGACTCTACTCGGTTGTTGCTTTTAGACCAAGCCATATTTTGTTGTCCAGAGATGTTCTAGGTGGCAAATCACTTTATTACAACCCATTTACTCTGACCTTCTCGTCATTTAAAAGCTATTTCAGTGAACAGGCTGTTGAGCTTATGCCAGGCGAAACTGTAAAGATTGGATATGATAGTAGAATAATATCGAGATCAATCCACAACTTTGAGGAAGTATTCCCGGAGGAGACAAGAGATATTGAAGAACTGGTAGATACCATAAGAAAAGCTCTCAGCTCATTTGATCCAGGGTTCTCGTGTCTGGCTTTTTCCGGTGGCGTGGACTCGTCTCTTTTAGCTTCCCTTTATGATATTCCCCTCATAAGTGTTACTGCATCAAAACAGGAGGAAGAATGGGTCAAAAATGCTGCCAGAATGCTTGACAGAGATATTGAGATACTAAAATTTAAAGAGAGAGATGTGAGAGAAGCAATTCCCAGAGTCATTTCGGCTATCGAAACAGAAGATAAATTGCAGGTTTCAATTGCAATACCTGAATATTTTACTTTAAAATTTGCGAAAGAGCTGGGATACAGGAATGTTGTGTTTGGACAGGGTGCTGATGAACTTTTTGGAGGCTACAAACGCTACGAGGCAATGGATAAAAGAGAACTTGAATATGAATTACAGAAAGACATCATGAACATAGGCAGGGACAACTTGGTTAGAGACAGCAAACTCGCTTACAGCCTTGAGATGAATATAATGACACCCTATCTTCAATGGGATGTGATAAGAGCGGGGATAAACATCCCAGCTGATTCAAAAATAAGAAAAGCTAATGGCTCAATAGTCAGAAAATTCATTCTCAGGGAACTGGCATTAGAATATATCCCCAAGGAGATTGCATACCGGGATAAAAAAGCATTCCAGTACTCAACAAGAACATCAAGCATTCTCATGAAACTTGCAAGAAAGGAAGAAATGATGGTTCAGGAATATCTTGAGAAATTCAAATAACTTCTCCAATAAATTTTGCAAGCTCCAAAGCCTCTTTTTTATCTTTAATTATGGTTTTCGTTGAAACAATTTCATATTTGCCATGAGTTCCTGCCAGATGGCTGTCCACTTCATCAACAATCAGTACATCCAAAAACTCTCTATAACAATCAGCCACTCCTGTTGGCGAAACCTCAAACCCCTTTGCTCTCATAAGTTTTCCAGCAGGTCCACTGAATGCTTTTTTTCCGATTATGGGGGAAACTGCCAAGACCTTTTTATTCTTGAGTTTTTTATTAAATCCATTGACGGAAATAATTGGCATAATACTCGTTATCGGGTTACTGGGACCTATTACTACTGCATCACATTCATCAAGCACTATTTCCACTTCCTCTGTCATTCTCGCATTCTCAATTCCTGCAAATTTAACATCGACAACATCCGGTTCACCTCTGTGTTTAACCCAGAAATCCTGAAAGTGCATTTCACCCTGTGATGTTACAACAATAGACTCGATTTCTTCCTCACACATTGGCAGTATTCTCTCCGCTATCTCAAATCTATTTTTAAGCTCCTCAATTGCTTCTGTCAGCGAATATGCTTTTCTGAGCAGTTCACTTCTGATAATGTGGGTTGCTCTGTCTAAATCACCAATCATCAAGCCCTCGTCAAAACCAAGTTCTTTCAATCTGCTATATGTTTCAAAGGTATCTCCCTTGATCCCCCACCACTTTTCATCATCAATAACACCTGATAGAGAGTAAATAACCGAATCAATATCAGGACAGATTTTATTGCCAGAAACCCATATGTCCTCAGCTGTATTTACAATAATACTCAAATCAAAAATCTCTCTTAACCCCTGAAGAAGTTTTGGTGTCCCTGTTCCACCTGAAAGCACACAGAGCATGAATGTTCTGGAATTATTTTATTTATTTCCTTTTCCATTTTTCGAAATCACTGATTAAATCTGATTCTTCGAGGAGATCAAGAGAGACGATGTACTCATCCTCAACTTCTCTTTCCGTTCCTACTATAAGGTATTTTTTACCTCTGATAATTTCAATAACTCCTTTCGCCTCAATTTCTTCTCCCTTAAATCCCTGACCAGCATACGTATGTGTGAAGCAAAGTATTGCAGTAATTTCTCTGGATTTCACAGGATAATATGCGGGGTAATCGAAAACTAATGAATCGTCAAGAATTTTCCCTTTAAATGTCAAAATTCCAGTTTTTTTGCCTGATTCCTCAGGAACTTCTCTTTCAAGTTCGCTGTATCCCCTGACATAAAGCAAATCAAAGTAAGTATCGCCTATCAATGCTCTATGAAACTTTCTCCTCTCGTGAGAAAGGAAAATTGAATAGGGAATATTGACTTTCCTCTTTTTAAAAATAAAGTCCCATATTTCATCGTCTGGCTGTGATAATTTTCCCCCCGAAATACCTCTTTTTATTAATTCTCTTCCACGAAACCACCATTTCCCGTACATAACAAAATCAATGTCCGATTCCTCTTCCTCCAACCCGATCAATCTTGAACCGGTAACACCCATCTCTTCAAGTGGAATTGAGCTGAAGAAATCGACTATTTTAAAAATCTCTCCTGCTGGTTTCAACCTCTCCTCAGGTTTGAAAACCTCGTCGATTTCGCTCTGCGGAACAACAAAAATTCTACCATTAAAGTAATGCAGATTATTGTCTATTGCGTAATTCACCGCCTCTCTGTGCATCAGCTTTTTGAATCTTTTACCATCTTTCTTCCTCTCCCCCTTCTCATCTGGAACGTAACGCAAGAAGCATTTAACACCATTCTCGTTCCTGTAACCGATTACGGAAAAATAGTAATCTTCAATTCTGATAAAATCTCTCAGTCTAATCGGTTTCTCAATCATTACCATCTTTTTCTCTTTCTTCTTTTCTCCAGAACAGCGTATATTCTTTTGATGTTCTTAGATTTTGCTCTTCTGCCTGCTATATCAAGAATTTTTCCATCATCAAGCTTGATTTTTGTGATTTTACATCTGTTATTTGTTATTTCAAGAATCTCATCCACCTGAAACTCTGTCTCTCCGGGAACAGATATCTCAAATGGTATGGTTACTCTTCCTTTATGAACACTGATTTTAACATTCACCTCGCCAGTATCTCTCAGCCAGAGGGTTGCAACATCTTTTATTTCAGCCTTATCAACTCTTTTTCCATTTGCAAGCTCGATAGAAGTAACCTGACCGATTTTAAATCCCTCATCTACTTCAATTACAAGTTCATCTTTCACTTCAATCACTTCTGACTCCTTCAGGGTAATTTTTCCCACCTCAGAGCTCTCTCCCGAGCTTATTATTGCCCTTACTGTAACTTCTTTCTCTGGAAGATGATAAGAGACGTTTCCACATTCCTTACACCTGTAAAGGTGTTTCTCTCTTCTCAAAACCTCATGTGCTGTGTCATCCTCACAGGTTTCGCAGTAGTAGAATTCCATAATTCATTTCTTGATGGTGGATTGAAAGATTTAACTGATTCTCTGGATTTTTTATGTTACTTTGCAGATAGTTCAAAACCATATGGTGGCAAATTATTTTTACTCTTAAAACGAGAACTAAAAATAATGAGTCTTGAGGAAATAGAAATTCTGAAGGAAAGGGCACTTAAATTTTTAAAGAATGCGGAATACTTACTGCAGAATAAAGTACTTGATCTTGCAGCTTTTAACATCCAGCAATTTGTAGAATTATATCTGAAATATAAGTTATTTCTTCTCGTTGGAGATTACTCAAAGACTCATTCAATCAAAAGACTTCTTAAGGAAATTGGAAAAGCAAGCAATAAAGAAGCTATTTTGAGGGAATTTATGGAACAAAATATCGACAGAATATCGAATATAGAAAATGCGTATATTACATCGAGATACATACCTTCCGAATTTGAAATGAAAGAAGTTGAAAATATGTTCGAGTTGGGTAAAAAAATTGTGGAATTTGTTGATGAATTATGAAATTTACAGATGTTGTTCGGGAAGTTGCAAGTGGGGAAAGGAAATATTTTGAAAACTATCTTGAATATGCAGAGCTGATAAAAAAAATCGCAACAGATCTGTTGAGAGATGTGGAAGTCTATGTCTTTGGCTCAATTGTCGAGAAAAAACATACACCAGCAAGTGATATTGACATTATTATTGTATCTCAAAACATGCCCGAAAAACAGAGTGATAGGGCAAGAATAAGAGGTAAAATCCTCAAAAGTATTGACGTATTTGCTCCCTTTGAGATTCACCTTGTAAATTATAAAGAATTTGAATGGTATAAAAGATTCATTTCCAATAGAGTTAGAATTTAGAATTAACACCCAAACGATTCAGTAATTCAAGCAAAGAACTTGCAGCTTTTATGTTCAGCATATAATCATCCAGAGCATTGAGTATAGCACCTGTTTTTTCTGTTTCAGCCTCAATAATCAGTTTATTCCCGGCTGAATGGCATCTCGTCCAGCCCAAATCATCAGGTTTTAATGCTCTTGCAATAACATCTGAATCTTTCAAATCAAGTTCCAGTCTTGCAGATAGCTTCATTTTAATGCCTTCTTAAGTTTAATACTTTAACCCGCTGACGAGTCTGTCAACTTCCCGAATGAATTCCTCTACTTTCTCGGGATTGATGTTGGCTCCGGCAGCAACGCTGTGACCTCCGCCTCTCCCCCCGACTTTTTCTGCCGCTTCTCGCATTATATCGCTCAGGTTGACCTTTTCCGCTATTCTCAAGTTCGAGCGGGATGAAATTTTAGCCATGCCATTTTTCACGTTCACAACAATCAGAGGTTTATCTGAGAAGATGTATCGAGAGAGTACTGTTGCAATTGGGGACGTCATCCGGGCATCATCCATTATAATGTATCTTATAGCCTCACCCTCTTTTACATCTTCTCTCCTTTTGACAATCTCGTCGAGCAACTCGATCTGGTATTTTTTCCATAGTTCCATGCCTTTTTCTCTGTAAGTTTCATCTCGCATACATATTGAGAATCCTGTGCTGTATGCTGATGCCCTCCCACATGAATTTACGATTTCTGAGAGCATAACTGCATTTTTCAGCAATTCTTTCTTCAGAGTATACCTTCTGCCAACAAACTCCTCTATCACACCCTCGTACCCTCCGATTTCAAGAACTCTGAGAACTATGGCATTTGCAAGTCTGTGTACCTCTTCTTTCTCCAGTTCATCAATCTCTTTATCACCATCAATTTTGCATTTCTCGAGAAATTCTGAGAGTTCGTCCTCTTTCCCGTGAAAGTCAAGAAAAGGTTCGGTCGAGAGTGTCAGAATGTCTCTGACTCTTCCTGAAAATATATTCAGTCCTTTCTCTTCTTTAATGAAGCCTGTACTTATTCCTTCCCGGACTATCTCCGCATTCCCCCCGGTAATTTTCTGCTTGTCTCCAAGCAATCCCACCATTGCAAGGCCACAGAGGTCTGAGTTGTCTCCAACCTGATTTGCGATAATATATGCAACACCTGAGGCAGACAGCTCAAAGGTACCGTCAATACCTGCAAGGTGGGGGTTAACGTGAGCTAACTCCTTCCTTGGACTGATTTTTCCTGCAGGATAATGGTGGTCTGCTATTATGACATCCGATTCAACCTTCGATACAATGTCAGGTTGACCGCTTCCCATGTCCTGAAATATTACAAGCCCTGAATCAACCTCAACATCCTCAATTAAACCTTTGAGAAACGTAATGTGAAACTGTTTTCCTTTTCTGAGAAGCGAGGTAGCAATGATAGATGCTGCTGAAATTCCATCAGCATCATAGTGGGTGAAAATTCGCACAAAATCATGTTCGTCAATAAGATTTGCTGCTTTTTTAGCCTCAACTTTCAATACATCGAGCATAAATTGAGTTTTTCTGTGAATTAAAAAATTTACCGCTCAGAACTTCAGATATCGTAGTATTCCATCAATCTGTCAATGTCAACGTGATTCTTCACAAGTTCTTTCATTCTTTTAATCTTCGCCTCTCCCTTAATTCTCGCCTTACCGAATACTTCGTTCAGCCTTTCTATTGTCATCAGGGTATCTTCCTTTACAAGAATTATTGGTGTGCCCTTCTCTTCAGCCTTACCCAGTACGATTTTTGTAGGCTCAAGGTTCCCTGTCAGAAGCAGGCATTTTATATTCGGGACTTCCAGAGCGACAATCTGCATATCGGAGCGGTCTCCACCTGTTACCACGGCAGCGTTTCTTGCCTCCCTGAAGTACATCAGTGCAGATTGCGGAGACATTGCACCTATGAGAAACCTTTCAATAATCTCGTCCTTTCTTGGCTCAACGAGGAACTCCCCCTGCAAACCCTCCTTTATCTCGCTGACGTAAAGCCCGCTTAAAACCGGGTCTCGTGGTAGCATACCCAGAACTTCGAGGTTATTTTTTGAAAGAAGAGGAACTGCGATACTCTGAACATATGTCTTCTTATATCCCCCTATCTGATTGAAGATTATAGCTTTCAGCTTGTCTCCGAAAAGCTCTTTTGCAATGAGAATCTGATCAAGAACAAAATCTCTTGTATATTTGGCTACCATTAACACCTCAGGGTGGAGTAGAGCTGATATACTTACATCACACAGACCGATCGCTCTTCCTGCTTTATAATCTAACGCTCCTTCAATCAAGACTATGTCCTTATCTCTGGATACTTTTTCATAGGAATCAAGAACTCTCCTTTTCAATTCGAGCTGATTTGCTGAATTTATAAATTCGATATAGGGGCTATCCATCAGAATCGGACAGATATCTCCAATATCATCTCCTGTGTTCAAAACCTCTGCCGTGCTGTATGCATCCTCATCCACAAGTCTGTCCTCGATATATGACGTTCCGACCCCAAAAGGTTTAAAATAGCCCACTTTCAGCCCTTTTTTTCTGAATATCATTCCAAGAGCGATAATAATTCCACTTTTTCCAGAATATCCTTCTATGGATGAAACAAGAATACTTTTTGCCATAATTTACCTCCTCATCCCATTATTATTCTGAAATCTATCGCATAATAACCTTTCTCAAACACCTTAACCGGATTTATCTCCATCTCGAGTATTTCAGGAAATTCAATACTGAGTTGAGATATTCTGAGCAGAATTTCAACAATTGAGTCTATGTCAAGGCTTCTCTCTCCACGCACACCTCTGAGGATGTGATAAGCCTTAACACTTCTTATCATCTCAAATGCATCTTCTCTGCTGATAGGAGCAATTCTGAATGAGACATCCCTGAAAACCTCGACATAAATTCCACCCATTCCAAACATTAAAAGTGGTCCAAACTGAGGGTCTCTTTTCATTCCGACAATAACTTCTTTCCCATCTTTGACCATCTTCTGAACAAGCACACCGTCAATTCTCGCATTTGCTATGTTCTCAGCTCGCATTATGATATCAAAAAAAGATTTTCTGATCTCTTCCTTCCCAACATTTATTTTAACACATCCCACATCACTTTTGTGGATTATGTGAGGAGAAACAACCTTCATCGCAACTGGATACCCAATTTCCTCTGCCAGTTCCATGGCTTCTTCTGCTGTCCTCGCAAGACCGTAAGGTGCAGTCCTGATTCCGTATGACTCTATAATCTTAAGTGCGTCCTCTCCCACAACCTTGATTCTTCTCTTTTTAACTTCCTCTATTATTCTCGCAGGCGTCCTCCTGTCAACGTCAAAAAGCTGTATGGCTGCTCTTTTCTTCCTTCTCGATTCCTGATAGTATTTCACTGCTGATAAAGCTCTCATAGCTCTTACAGGATCAAAGAAGTTAACGATTCTGTGTTCCTTCAGCTTCTCTACTGAATTCAGCACATTTTTACCACCCATAAAACAGGCAACAACTGGTTTTCTCAGCTCAATTATGGAGTTTGCCGCTTCATCGAAATCAATCTGGGCAGTAGGGGTGAGAATTACAACAATTGCACCAACATCACTGTCTTCTGCAACAATACTGACTGTTTTTCTGAATCTTTCTGCATCTGAATCTCCAAGTACATCTACAGGATTGTAGACACTTGCCTCAGGTGGTAAGACCTTTTTGAGCTCTTCAACAGTTTTTCTATCAAAACTCGCAAGGTTAAGCCCGAAAGTATCAGTAGCATCAGCAGCCATTACACCCGGACCTCCAGAGTTTGTAACAATTGCAATTTTACCCTCAAACTCGTGAATCGAAGAAAGAATCTGGGAATAGTCAAAAAGCTCTTCTATGGAGTTTGCCTGAATAACTCTGGCTTGCTGGAAGGCTGCCTGAAATGCTGTATAACTACCTGCAAGACTTCCGGTATGGCTTGAAGCTGCTCTGGCACCAGCCTCTGTTCTTCCACTCTTCATCACAACTATTGGCTTGTCTTTTGAGACTCTTCTTGCTGTTTCGATAAATCTGCTGCCATCCTCTATACCTTCGAGGTAGAGCATAAGCACTTTTGTTTGTGTATCGCCTTCAAGCCATTCTACTAAGTCCGTCTCGTTTAAAACTGCTTTGTTGCCGAGGGAGACTATCTTGCTGAAACCGATATTTCTGGAGATTGCCCAGTCAATTATTGCTATTATGAATGCTCCTGATTGACTGAGAAAAGCAATTTCTCCTTTTGGAGGGACATCTTTTGAGAACGTGGCATTCAGATTCAGATGTGTGTTAATAATCCCGAGACAGTTTGGACCAATGAGGTTGATTCCGTAATCCCTGCAAATTTTAACAAGTTCAGATTCAAGTAATGCGCCCTCTCTTCCCGTCTCCTTAAAACCTGCTGATATAACCACTGTGTTCTTTATTCCCCTCTCACTGCACTGTTTCAGACATTCTATCACTGCCTTTGCCGGAACTGCAATTACAGCAAGGTCAACCTCTGGCAAATCAAGAATTGAAGGATAGCATTTAAATCCCAGAATATCGGTGTATGATGGATTCACCGGGTAAACATCACCTCTGAAACCGGAGATTATATTTTTCAAAAGAGTATTTCCCACCTTCCCTTCCTTTGGTGTTGCTCCCACAACAGCGACACTCTCAGGTTCAAAAAGCCTGTGCATTCATTTTTTTGTTGTTAAAGTAGTATATAAATTATATTACTTACTGTATAACCATGAACTATTATTAATCTGAAACATTAATTCAAAAATGGTTTTAAGCCTAAGAAAATTTCGTCAGTTAAATGAACCACACATACAGACATCGCTGGATTATTTTTGGAATTCTTGCGTCAATTTATTTCTTTGTTTATTTCCATCGCACATCCTCAGCAGTAATCGCCAAGGAACTTATGGCTGAATTTATGGTATCTGCAATTGCAATTGGTCTGATGTCTTCCCTCTACTTTTATCCCTATGCAGTGATGCAAATCCCTGTGGGAATACTCTCCGATACGCTCGGAACAAGAAAGACAGCAACATTTTTCACGTTCATTGCCTTCATCGGTGCAATTCTCTTTGGACTCTCGACAAATTTCTCAATGGCTCTTGTTGCAAGATTGCTTATGGGAATAGGAGTTTCTGGGGTCTACATTCCAACACTCAAGATACTTTCACGTTGGTTCAGAGAGAACGAGTTTGCGAGTCTGACAGGTGTTCTGCTTGCTGTTGGAAATTTTGGAGCAATCTCCTCTGCCTACCCGCTCGCAATGATGGTAATATTTTTTGGATGGAGGAGCTCATTTCTCATAATTGGAGCAATCTCGTTCATACTTGCAGTAATGTGCTGGTTTATTGTTAGAGATTCACCCACTTCAGCAGGACTGAATCCTGTTGTAAGAGAAATTGAAACTGTGAGAGTGGGAGTTGGAGATGGTGTTAAGCTGGTTTTAAAAAACAGATACTTCTGGCCTCTTGCAATCTGGTTCTTTTTTGAATACGGTGCTATAATGGGTTTTCAGGGATTGTGGGGAGGGCCCTTTTTAATCGAAGTATATGGACTAAACAAGGCTGAGGCTGGAGCAATACTGATGACTGTCGGGATAGGAATGATGATAGGAAGTCCCGTTATTGGCTTGCTCTCGGACAGGATTTTTAAAAGCCGAAAAAGGATACTTACAGGATTTACTTTTATTTATCTTGCAGCATGGGTTCCACTTGCAATAACGACCTCATCACTGAACATCCAGATGCTGTATATTCTGGCTTTCGCTCTTGGATTCTCGGGCAGTGTGCTTATAATAACGTTTACGTCTGTGAAAGAGCTTTTTCCACTCAAGATTACAGGCATTGCCACGAGCATGGTGAATATATTTCCGTTTATCGGGGGGGCTGTCTTCCAGACTTTTATGGGTTATTTGATGGATTGTGTGGGGAAGAAAGGGAATGTTTACCCTCCAGAGGCTTACTCTCTGGCTTTTAAGTTCTGTCTTCTTGCTGCTCTGATTTCGCTGGTATTTTCCTTTTTTACGAAAGAGACGTATAAAACGTGAATTGCTCATATTTCATCATCACTGCAGAACAGTTCGATTTATATTCGGGTTGTTGGAAAATATATAATGGAGGTCACCTCTCCAAAGATTACTTTGCAATCGAACCGGCGAACAAGCAGCTCTCAGAGACTCCACTCTGAGGGGTGACCTTCAATATTTATTCAGAAGAGGAAAATTGATAAAATAGAAACATTAAACAACATTTATGAGGGTTATTCTGAGTCGTAAAGGCTTTGATGTAAGGTATGGTGGCCATCCAAGCCCTGTTTTACCGGATAGCAGAATGATATCAATTCCTATTCCTTCGATTGAAGATGTCACAACCTACGAAGAATTGACCCTGAATTATGGAAAATACAGAACATATTACGACCTTATGAAGGAACTCTATCATGAAATACACCTGAAAGGCAGGCCGGAGAAACTAAAAAAGGATATGAAATGTCATCTGGATCCGGATATTTACAGGGATGTGGTGGAGAGACAGGAGTGCTGGAGACCTATTTTCGGGCAGACTGGTGCTGCACAATCCCATCTTCAGAATAAGGGTGTTGGAGAGGGAGACATCTTTCTTTTTTTCGGAACTTTTAGAAAGACAAAATTTTCTCACGGAAAATTGGTTTTTGACAGAAAAGATAAGGAAAAACACGTTATTTTTGGTTATCTGCAAATTGGAGAAATAATACCGCTGAATGAAGAGGGCAGTGTTCCAGAATGGATACGATACCATTCTCACGCAATCACCTACAGAGGAGCAAAAAACAACACGATTTACATCGCAAGAGACAGACTCTCATTTGACAGAGAATTGCCCGGAGCAGGTACTTTCATTTTTGACAGGAGCCTAATACTGACAAAGGAGGGATATACAAAATCCCGATGGGATTTACCGGGCTTTTTCAGAGGAGTGGGAATGTCCTACCACTCTGTGTTGAACTGGAAAAAAGATTACTTTCAATCCAGCCTCATCGGACAGGAATTTATAATAAAGGAGGATAACAGAGTTGAGGAATGGGCTAAAGAAATTATTTTAAAAAATGGCAAAAGAATGCAGAAAAGACTTGAAGACTACAGTTAAGCTTTTAAGGTTCAATTCCCATATCCGTTAACCTGAATTTACAGCTTTTCCCCTCTGCCTCAGACCTGTGCTTGATTAAAACAGCTTTCCTCTCTCTATTTATCTTCTCAATTCCAATTATGGTTTTTGACAGATGGTCCAAGCTGGGCCCACCGAGAGGTCTGTTCAACCCGGTCGTTATGTCCGTGAACATCTGATTTGTTATCACAATTGCAAGATTATGTTTCCTTGCAAGCCCCAGCAGAAATGTCAGCTGGAAGGTAAGCTCTCTTTTCATCTTTATCTGCCTGCCCTCATTCTCGAGTTCACTTCTGTAGAGGGATGTGAATGAATCAACAATTATCAGCTTAATTTCTTCTTTCTCGCAGAGTTTTGAGATGTCCTTTATCACGGAACTCTGCTGTTTGAAATCAAAAACGTCGTAAACAAGAACGTTATTCAGTAAAGACTTCTCACGAAATATCTGAGCAATTCTCTCTGCCGAAAGCCCTTCAGTATCGATAAACACGACTTTACCCTGTTTTGCTGTATTGTAGGCAAGCATCAAACATATCGAGGTTTTGCCTGTTCCGCTCTCACCGTAAATCTGTGTGATTGTGCCCGTCTCAACCCCACCATTCAGCAACCCATCAAAACATTTGCTACCTGATGAAAACCTTGTTATGTTTGCTTCCATTTTATTCACCAATCCTTTCGAGGATTTTTCTGTACACCACCACGAGAGGCATTTCAAGTGACTCAGCAATTCTTTTTACATCTTCAAATTCAGGCTTTAAAAGCAAACCTGACTTTTTAACTCTGACCTGAAACTTCTCCCCATGAATTTCAACGTCCACGCTCTTCAGTTCCCTCGGTGCAATCAGCCTGTGATATACAGGGTAAATTCTTACTCCAAGTGAGCCAGTCTCTGAAATAATCCTCTCAGCCACCTCCTCAGCCCTGAGAAAATCAGAAATTGCTCTCAGTATTATCCCGGGCCTGCCTTTCTTTCCGGTGACGGGCGTGGCTGAAACGTCAAGTGCTACTTCGCCAATCTTCTCAATCGCATGTGCAATAATCTCCCCACTTGTGTCGTCAATCAGAGTTTCAAGCAGAACAACACTGTCATGTGAAAGCGTCCTGCCGACAATCAGCCTGAGTACGTTCGGTAAGGACGTCTCTCTTGTGCCTGCTCCATAACTCACTCTCTCAACCTTAAAGGGATGCCTGTAAACCCCTTTACAGAAGTAGGATAGAATCGCTGCCGCTGTAGGTGTAAACAACTCACCCTCTCCCCCGAGAATAACTTCAAGACTGGAATTACTCAGAATTTCGAGTGTGGCAGGNGCAGGAACAGGATACTTTCCATGTTTAATCTCTATAAAACCCTCTCCGAGTCTCACAGGGGTGGAATAAAAGGAGTATCCATCATTTTTTAACCTTATAATTCCCTTGACCGCTGAAACAATATCAAAAATTGCGTCATCACTCCCAACCTCATGAAAAACTGAATCGCGGTAGTTCCTTCCATGGATTTTCCCCTCAGCCTTTGCAATAATAGTAAAAATATCTTTTGATGCTTTAATCACTTCTTCGTCCATTTTGGAATTTTCAATGATGTTTATTACTTCCTTATATGTTCTTTCTGTTCTCTCACTCTTAACTGTCAACTTTTTTGCCATTATTCCCTTTACCGATTCTTCTTCAACATCTATTTCAATCTTCAGAGAAAGTCTGTCGACAACATCAAGAAGATCATCCCGAGTGAGAGATATTCCTATCAAAGAACCCACTATCATGTCTCCTCCGGCGCCGTTAAAAACATCGAAGATTACAATCCTCATTGAACAACCAGAAGTTTTTTTATATGATTTATTTAAAATGTTATTGCACGAACTGTGCATAAACGTGATATAAGAGATAAGCCTAATAAAATGTATCGAGAAATTTTATTTAAGAGGTGATGAGATTGGAGATAACGCTTAAAGTGAATCAGGCTTACCCGAGCGACTCAGGTAGAGGAATAGCCCGGCTTGACCCGGATGCAATGTTAAAACTCCAGATATCCCCGGGTGATGTTATTGAGGTGGAAGGTAAGCGAAAAACGGTTGCAAAAGTCTGGAGAGCCCCAAAAAGAGATTGGGGGAGAGGAATAATAAGAGTTGACCGGTTTGTCAGAGAAAATACTGGCGTCAGCGTTGGAGATGGAGTTAAAGTTAGAAAGACTGAATATCAATCAGCAAGAACCGTCATCCTCGCCCCCTTAAGAAAAATGGATTTCAGAGTATATGGGATGGATATTGGCGATTATCTGAAGCATCAACTGTTAAAGAGACCTCTTGTAGAGGGAGACCTTGTACCTGTCATAGGTGCTCCTGCTCTGGCTGGATTTGGCAAATATGGTCAGAGTCAGGCGCTATTATTTGTTGCTGTAAAGACTGAACCAAAGGGTGTTGTCGTAATAGATGAATCCACCAAGGTGGTTTACAGAGACAGACCTGCAAAGGGATATGAGAGACTCGGTAAGGCAGGTGTTACCTATGAAGACATCGGCGGATTGAAGGAAGAATTGCAGAAAGTCCGCGAAATTATTGAGTTACCCCTAAAATATCCTGAATTATTCCAGAGACTTGGTATAGAGCCCCCAAAGGGTGTTCTTCTGCATGGGCCTCCGGGAACTGGTAAGACGTTGATAGCCAAAGCGGTAGCAAATGAGATAGGCGCATCTTTCTACACAATCAATGGTCCAGAGATTATGAGTAAGTTCTATGGAGAATCTGAACAGAGACTGAGGGAGATTTTTGAAGAGGCAAAGGAGAACTCACCATCTATCATCTTCATAGATGAAATTGATGCGGTTGCTCCGAGAAGAGATGAAGTGACTGGAGAGGTAGAGAGAAGAGTCGTTGCCCAGCTCCTCACTTTAATGGATGGGCTTGAAGAGAGAGGGCAGGTTGTTGTAATAGGTGCAACCAACAGGATTGATGCCGTAGACCCTGCGTTGAGGAGACCGGGTAGATTTGACAGAGAGATCGAGATTGGAGTGCCCGACAGAGAGGGCAGGTTTGAGGTTCTGCAGGTGCATACAAGAAACATGCCACTTGAACCGGAGTATTTGAAAGAACATGTCGTGGATTCGCTCAAAAGGATAAGGAGGTCACTCGGAGAAGAAAGCGACGAGGAAAACCTTGAGACAATAGATATCGTGGCTAAAAAAATTGAAAATGCTGATAATGGCGCTATGAAGGATATCATTGATACACTTCCCCACGACATCATCATCGAGCTTGAGAGGGAAATTGTAAAGTTCATGTTGAGAACAATTGCAGAGCAGACGCACGGTTTTGTCGGGGCAGATATAGAGTCTCTCTGTAAAGAAGCTGCAATGAAAGCACTCAGGAGGTATCTACCTCACATCGACCTGAACAATGAGGAAATACCGACAGAATTGCTTGATTCCATTAAAGTAACCATGGAAGATTTTAGAGAAGCTCTTAAGGGTATAGAACCTTCTGCTTTAAGAGAAGTACTTGTTGAGATTCCAATGGTTACATGGAATGATGTCGGTGGACTTGAAGATGTGAAGAGAGAGGTTGTTGAGGCAGTTGAATGGCCCTTACTTTTCCCTGAAAAATTCAGGAAGTTTGGAATTAAACCGCCAAGAGGAATTCTACTTTACGGACCACCGGGAACAGGCAAGACTCTTATTGCCAAGGCTGTTGCCAATGAGACACAGGCAAATTTCATCACAGTTAAGGGCAGCGAGCTGCTGAGCAAATGGCTGGGTGAGAGTGAGAAGGCAGTGAGAAAAATATTTCGGAAAGCCAGGCAGGTTGCTCCGTGTATAATATTCTTCGATGAGATTGATGCAATCGCTCAGATGAGAGGTATCGATGAAGGCAGCAGAGCAGTTGAGAGAGTTGTAAATCAACTGCTGACAGAGATTGACGGGCTTGAGGAGCTTGAAGGTGTTCTCGTAGTTGGAGCAACAAACCGACCGGATATACTCGATCCTGCGCTTCTGAGACCCGGTAGATTTGACAGGCTTGTTTTTGTCAGGCCCCCTGACAGAAAAAGCAGACGTGCAATTTTCAAAATACACACAAAAGGGATGCCTCTATCAGAAGATGTCGACCTTGACGAGCTGGCTGACTTAACAGAAGACTATGTGGGTGCGGACATCGAAGCTGTGTGCAGAGAATCAGTAATGCTTGCATTCAGAGAGAACATTGAAGTGGAGAGAATTGAGATGAGACACTTCATGGAAGCACTGAAGAAAATCAGGCCAAGTACAAATGAATCTATATTGAGCTTCTATGGAAGATTTGAGGAAAGAATACGCGCAGAGGCTGCCAAAGTATCTGCAAAGACGTATCTCGGTTACGGGTAAATTTTATTCCATTTTATTTTTGTTTTCTCAGAAAGTCACAGAGTTAACCAAAAAGTTAAATATTAGCTTATCAGATTCTCTTCTGGTGATGGCACATGTTATTCGCTAAATCCCTTAGTAAGAAGGTTGTCCTGCTTTCAGATGGGACAGTAGTCGGCTCTGTATATAATGTGACCATGGACTTGAAAACAGGTTCACTTGTTGATATTGTTATAAAGCCACAGAACGAGGTTCCTGAAATCGAGAAGCAGAATGGTCTGTATATCATTCCGTTCGAGAGTGTTAAATCGGTCAGCGATTATGTTGTCCTTGACAGGAGAAGACTGAAAATACGGATATGAGAGATTTCTTTTTCCCACCTCTTTTCTTACCATTTTTTATTTTATTTGTTTTGATGCCTTTTTTTCTCCTCATTTTTGTTTTTACAACTTCCCAGATATTTCAGTTCGTATTTGGCCTTACATATGAAGAAGCAGTCACTGTATTTCTGCTGATTATTATAGGGAGTTTGATGAATATCCCGCTTTACGAGAAAGAAGGCAGTGTGGTTGTTAGAAGGTATTCCTTCTTCGGAATTATCTATTCAAGAAGAGAAAGAAGCAAGATTACAGTTGCTGTTAATGTTGGCGGGTGTTTAATCCCTTCAATACTTGCAATCAAGCTTCTAATTGAATTCCCGGTTGGCCTATGGCTGTCGGGTTTTCTCATCTCATCTGCTATCATATACGCCTATGCGAGACCTGTTCAGGGAATTGGAATCGTTGTTCCGACATTTGTCCCACCGGTTATGGCAGCTTTAGTGAGCTACATCTCCATACTCTATTTTAATTACTCAATCCATGCTCTACCCAAACTATCTTTCTCCATCGGGGTGCTATCAGCTTTATTTGGCGCGGATATTTTGCATCTTAAAGATATCAGTAAAATCGGGAGCGGAGTAATGAGTATTGGTGGGGCAGGAACCTTTGATGGTATATTTCTAACAGGTGTCTTTGCCGTCGTTTTCTCAATTTTTCTGATTTAGTTCACACTTTAAGTATTTATAATGCTGTAACAGGATTTTACTGATGCTGAAAAGAATACTTAACGAACCAGCACTCTTGATGAAAGGAAGAACGAAGAGGCTCATAATCGCAGACCTACATATGGGCCTGCTAAGCTTTCCGGACAGAACTATTATAGAAAATGTTTCGAAGCTTGCGACAGAGGTAGACGAATTAATCATTGCAGGGGATGTTAAACACGATATAGGGATGAGAATCCGGGAAATTAAAGAAGTAGAGGAGCTTATAAAAAAGCTGAATGAAAATGGAATTGACAAATCCAGAATTACAATCGTTAAGGGAAATCATGACGGGGGAATTGATGAGGTGATAAAGACTGAAAGCTCAAGGGGGATAAGAATTGGTAACACTGGAGTCTTTCATGGTCATGCAATGCCGGATGATGATGTTCTGAGTTCAAAAACCCTCATTTTCGGTCACGCCCATCCTGCCATCTTCATAAAAGACAGTGTCGGTGGTGTTAAGGAGAGAGTGTGGCTGGAAGGAAATGTAGAGATTAATGGAGAAAACAAACAGGTTATTGTTCTTCCTGCTTTTAATGATGTATGTGCCTCAACATCCGTCAATCTTGAAAAACCTGTTGGAGTTTTTTTTAAATTGTGGAATTACTTTCAAGCAGAGGCTATTTTACTTGATGGAACTTTACTCGGGCAAATTGAACATCTCCGTTAGCAAGGAGAGTTAATCCACAGTTACTGTTGCTGGAGTAACTTTCTCCGGTTCAACCATTACCTATTGTTGGAAAACAGAATCCACCCTGTTCGCCACACTCCACCCGGCTTGGACAATCCTCACAGATGCGCATTTCAAGAACCATTTTCTTTTTTTCTTCCATCTCTTCAGGAGCTATATCCATAAGTATTTATTAAATCTAATTGTTTTAATCTTGCTTTTAATTTTGAATAAAAATGATTATTTTAATAAGCCTCAGAATTATTTATGAAATCCCTAAATAGCCCATAAAATAAACGCAAATCTTGGAATTCTAAAATATTCAATTAAATCGTCTTGCTTTGATCAAAACGAAAATTTTATAAACTAAAAGTATTAGTTTATCATTACCGGGTCATCCCCAACCCGATTGAGGTCCCTCTTCCTCAAGCATTTTCATTCACCTCTGTGAGGGGATGACCTGCCCAAAAAACGGGCTGAAATGTCCATGTATGAATTTCAGGCGAGCAGTATTGAGAAGATAGAGTAAAATTGAATACCATAAGTTCACTCATTTTACAGATGTCATCATTATTTTAATAAAGAATTTTAAATAGTAAAAAAATAAAGTGAATAATCATGTCTACTGTAAAGTACATATTATCTTTCATAGTATGTTTAATTGGATTTATTACTATCACATCCCTTATAACTGCGTTCAAGAATGATCTAACAAGGATGGCACCCATTTTCATTGCAATAACATTTTATTTCCCGGTTATGGTCATAGTCACTTTTGCCTACCGAATTCAAAGGTAGGTCTGTCAAATTTCAAAAATTTTCTTTCTATTGATTATAATTTCATATAATTAGTAAAAAATCTCTAATTATTCTTTGCCCATATAGTAATTTATTAATAAGATTCTGTTAAAATAGTGATGGGATAGGGTGAATATATGACCTCCTCGTCAATTTTTCCCCTATCCCCCTATTCGCAAAAAATATTAACAGATTTGCCTGAAGGCAATCATGCACCAGGTAAATATTTACATGGTGGGAACAGCCGGTTCTGGGAAGACCTATCTTATAAAGGGTTTCTCGAACTGGCTCGATTTTAAGAGGCTTGATAATATAACGGTTAATCTGGACCCGGGAGCTGAAAAATTGCCATATGTTCCTGATTTAGACATAAGAGAATGGTTTACTCTTGAGGATATAATCGAAACTTATTCTGTGGGACCCAACGGAGCCCAGATAATTGGAGCAGATTTAATCGGTACAAAAATTGATGAGATAAAGGATGAGATAGACTATCAGGATGCACAGTTTGTTTTACTCGATACTCCGGGTCAGATGGAATTATTCACTCTGAGACGGAGCAGTGAGATAATTATAGACTCTCTTGGTAATAAAAACAGCGTAATGGTATTCCTTTTCGATCCTGTGGTATCAAAAACACCATCAGGATTTCTTTCACTGCTGTTCATGTCCGCTTCAGCAATTTTCAGATTGAATATCCCACAGATAATGGTGCTTGCAAAATCAGACATTCTTGATGAGGATGAAATAAAGAGAGTTGTTGAATGGAGCGAAAATCCGGATAAGATTTATGATGCTCTGAAGATGCACGTGAAAAGAGGAATGAGTGATGATCTATTCCACCTCATGAAAGATTCCGGATTATTCAGACCCATTTTCCCTGTATCTGCCGTGGATGGAACGGGTATGGAAGACATCTATGATGGAATTCAGGAACTTTTTTTTGGAGGAGAAGATCTGGAGAGTATTCTTTATTGAGAATTGACTTAGATGGGGCTTTAGATTTTAATCCAATCCTGTCACTTCACTACACATCATTTCGAGGTTTTTTATGCATCTTATTATCCGGAATACGTTATCTTCCGCAACTTCACAGACATCAGGTTCTTCTATACCCATCGCTATTGCTCTGGCAAGTTCAATACAATTTTCATAACCACACCTGCCGCAGTTCTCCTGAGGAAGAATTAAAGCGATGTTTGCAGCTAAGCTCTCCAGATTGCTTGGACATTGACTCTCAGAACCATGTTCCTGAACATGATTGTATTCAGACTTGGAGTTGTCCTCGTTTAATCCTGTACTTCGTTTTCTCACACCAAATCTCATTTCAAAAGTGTATTTCAATTTTTCGGTTCACCAAAATTTATTGGAACCAGATGATAGGATAAGTTCAAATCAGACCAAGCATCGTGAGAGCTTCAATAACTCCCTCCCCATTTTCTTCAGAAAGTACAATATCTGCTTCTTTTTTAAGTGCATCATTGGAGTTAGCGACTGCGATTCCACAACCAGCAGTCCTTAACAGATCAATGTCATTCTCCGAGTCGCCGATAGCAGCGAAGTCTTTAACGTTAATTCCAAGTTTCTCTGATATGTATCTGAGAGCATTCCCTTTGCTAACTGAGGCATCAATGATGTGATATGCGAAACCGGAATCCACTATCTTAACCTGATTCATTCCTTCACTCTCCAGTATTCTCCTTGCTTCACCAGCTGAAAAGTTTCTTCTCATACATACTTCCGATTTTCTGTATTCCGCATCAAGAAATTCGATATCGAAGTATTTTTTAAGCAACTCGGCAGCTTTTAGGCATTTCTCCTTATCTCCGAGAACTGTATCTTCTCCATCGTAGCTGAACCTGATAACCCCCCCATTCTCGCAGATGGCAATATCCGAGACTCCAATTAGCTTGGCAGCAGTTCTTGCAAAACAGGAAATGTTTCCGGTTGCGAGAACAACGGGAATCTTTACTTTCCTTAATGTATCTACTGCCCTGCAGTTAAGACTTCTGTCCATGTATGTGAGAGTACCGTCGATATCAATTGCTATTCCCCGAGCTTTAAACATATGGTTTGATTCACTCAACAGTATAATAAACTTATTTCCTTGAGCTACTTCAAATGTAATTTTCGCCATTTTATTACAATCTGTTGCAGGAAGATAATTTTTGTGTCAGGGAAAAAGATGAATGCGAAATTATCAGAAAATAATTAATATCTCTTTGGGAACTTTTTCAAAGTGAACAATTGCGATGTTTGTGGAAAAAAAGAAGTGCTTCCTTATAAGTGTTCATACTGTGGTGGAACATTCTGCTCAGACCATAGACTCCCCGAACAGCATAACTGCTCATTTGATAAGGACTACTGGAATGTTCCCGTTAAAGTTAAGAAAGAAAAGAAGGCGCCGGTTAAAGTCCCGATATCTACTCCCAAACTCAATAAAAGTCAGTTTTCACTTCCTTTAAAGGGTATAACTGCATACGGCTACAATAATATAATTCTGGGAATCTGTACAGTATTGTTTTTTATGTCAATTATATTCAGGCCAGTTGAGTACTATCTCGCCCTTTTTCCGGGAAATGTTTTTATAATGCCATGGCAACTGGTTACGAGCATCTTTCTCCATTCAAGTTTCTCTCACTATCTTGTAAATATGATTGTACTGCTCTTTTTCGGGGGCGAGCTGGAAAGGAGAGTCGGAGGTAAAATTTACATTCAAATATTTCTGCTCTCTGGACTTTCAGGTAACCTGGCATACCTTGCTTTTGCATATTCAACAGGCCATCTTATTCCAGCTCTTGGTGCAAGCGGAGCAATATACGGGATAATGGGGACACTGGCGATTATTGCCCCTGAAATCCGGGTTCTGTTCTTCTTCTTCCTCCCCATGAGTATCAGAATGGCTATTTTGATATTTGCTGCATGGGATATCTTCATGTTACCATACAGTCTTCAGACAGGTATTGCCCACATCGCCCATCTTGCCGGGCTTTTTATCGGATTGTATTACGGAAAAAAGGTCAGAATTGTGAGAAAATGGCGAATGTGGTGAGAAAAGACATCAACAGACCTGTTTCTCTGTGGCACGAAAAAGAGTTATTTAACGGCACAGAGAACTGCCTGACCATAATCCTGAGGACAAAAGGTTGTTACTGGGACAGATGCCTGATGTGTGGATATTTGAGGGATGCTGACAGGAGGGTGGAAATCGAGAATCTGAAAAATCAACTGGATTTTGCGCTCAGCAGATACGACATGGATTTTGGGATACTGAAAATATTCACATCTGGCAGTTTTTTTGATGAAAGAGAAATTCCCGAGAAATTCAGGGAGTATGTTTATGAGAATATGTTAAATTCTGGATTCAGAAAACTCATTGTTGAGAGCAGACCTGAATTCATAAAAAAAGAAAAAATTAGCTTTCCTTCAAATTTAACACTCGAAGTCGGGATTGGACTTGAGACCGCTAATGATTTTATAAGAGAATACTGTATTAATAAGGGGTTTAAATTTGAGAATTATGTGAATGCAGTTTCAGTTTTGAAAGAGGAAAAGGCAGGAGTTAAGACATACCTTTTGCTCAAACCACCTTTTCTTTCGGAAAGGGAAGCTATCGAGGATATGATTGATTCAGCCCGGGCTATCGCGGATTACACTGATGTCGTCTCTCTCAACCTCATGAACATTCCATCGGGGACGTATTTAGAGAGATTATGGAAGTGGAAGCTTTACCGACCGCCATGGCTTTGGAGTGCTGTCAAAGTGCTTAAAGAAATCAGACAGATTGGGCTGGAGGTAATAAGTGACCCAATTGCTGCCGGAAAGAAGCGGGGTCCCCACAACTGTGGGAAATGTGACGAAAGCGTTGCAGAATCGATAAAAAATTTCTCTCTAAGCCAGAATATTGAAGAATTTGATGGATTGAGATGTGATTGCATTCATCTGTGGAGAAAAGTTCTGGAACTGGAGGATTTCTCGAGAATTCCTCTTGTGAGATAACTGTCATAACTTTATATTTTTGGAGCTGTCATGTTTTTGCGATAAACTTTAATCCTGTTTCATCTTAATGATTGCATGGGAAGAATTGAAGCGGGAAGTCTTTTTGGGACTGATGGTGTTAGAGGAGTTGCCAATGTAGAACTCACTGTTGAAATGGCTTTAAACCTCGGAAAAGTTATGGGAACACTCAGAAAGAGGGTGGCTGTTGCAATGGACGCTCGTTTATCGAGTCCAATGCTCAAAAATGCTGTCATTGCTGGTGTCACTTCCGCTGGAGGCGATGTTATAGATCTGGGTATAGCCCCAACACCCGGCTTACAGTACTATGTGAAAGCCAAACCGGAGGTAGAAGGAGGTATTGTTGTCACGGCAAGTCACAACCCAAAGGAATACAATGGAATAAAATTCATTCAGGATGATGGAAGGGAATTTACAAGGGAAATGGATGACGAGAGCGAGAATATATATAAAAGCAAGACATTTAACAGGGCAGACTGGAGTAGTGTGGGGCAGGTTTATTCTGATGAGTTCAGGAGGCTCTATCTGGATGAAATAAGAGCCAAGATTGATGAAGTAGCAATTCAGAAGAAAGATTTCAGAGTCGTTATAGACTGCGGTAATGGTGCAGGTTGCGAAACCTCTCCCCAGTTATTGAAGGAGCTCGGATGCGATGTCATAAGCATAAACTGCCACTTCGATGGAAGATTTCCTGTAAGAAATCCTGAGCCTGTTGAAGATAATGTAAGCATGCTCATGGAGGTTGTGAGAGCAAAATCCGCAAATCTTGGCATTGCTCACGATGGAGATGCAGACAGAGCGACTTTTGTGAATGAGAAGGGCGAATTTGTTGGCGAAGACATAATTCTCGCATTGATGGCAAAATATTACGTTGAGAAAAGTGGAGGTGGGAAATTTGTCACACCTGTCTCATCCTCACGATGCGTTGAGGATGCCGTAAAAGAAGCTGGAGGGGAGGTAGTCTACACTGCGGTGGGCTCACCAGTTGTTGCTGAAACAATGCTCAAAGTAAATGCTGTCTTTGGTGGAGAGGGTAATGGTGGATTGATTTTTCCGGAACATCTGCATGCGAGAGATGGTGCAATGTGTGCAGCCAAGATTCTCGAGCTGATGGCAGTTGAGGGGAAACCCATATCAGAACTTGTTAAAGTCGTTCCGAAATACTATACCCTCAAGACGAAGGTTCAGTGCAGGGACAGGATTCAACTTCTGAAAGGGCTGAAGGAAGAGTTCCCTGATGCAAATCTCATGGATGGTGCGAGAATTGATTATGAGGATGGATGGGTTCTTATCAGACCTTCAGGGACAGAACCAATTGCAAGAATTTTTGCTGAAGGGAAGACCGAAGATAAAGCAAAGGAATTGCTTGATATGGGTTTGAATGCAGTTAAAAAAATACTTTCATAGGAAGTCAAGAAGTGTTGTCTTTCTGTTCTTCTTAATCAGTGATGCTATTTTTTTAAAATCTTTCTCATAATCCTCTCTGAGCTGAGGACGGTAAAGAATTGCTGCCGGATGATAAATTGCAATTATTTTTGTACCATTCACTTCGTTAGCAACTCCTTTTACTCTGGAAATTCCCGGAAAATCGATTCCAAAAATATCGAAAATGAATGAAGCTGAGTGTCTCCCAAGGCAGACGATAACCTCGGGCTTTATCGCCTCAAGCTGTCTCAGCAGATAGGGTGTGCAGGCTTCAATCTCTTCGGGAAGGGGGTCACGGTTATCAGGAGGTCTGCATTTCAGAATATTGGTAATGAAAACATCTCTCCTCTCCAATCTCAGCACTTTCTCAATCATCTGAGTCAGTAATTTGCCAGCTGCACCAACAAAAGGCCTTCCCTGTAAATCCTCCTCTCTACCCGGTGCCTCACCAACAAAGACAATTCTGGAGTGAGAATTCCCCTCTCCCGGAACATATTTGTTGTTTGTCTCCCATAATGGACATTTTTTGCATGCAAGTATTTCGTCTCTTATTGTCTCAATGGATTCGTTCACGATTCTGCGACCATGTAACATCTAAAATATTTTCTGATCCCCAACTTCAGAATGCGCTGGACAGACTTATCGAAAAGAATTTGTATTCTGCAGCAGAACCTCGACCGGTGGGGATTGATGCACAATCTTAAACAACTTATTGAGGTGGCAAGAGGTGACAGACAGCCTGACCTGATTTTGAGTGGCAAAATCCTTTCGGTCTTTACAGGAGAGATAATTGAAAGTGATATTGCTGTTTACAGGGATATAATAGCGGGAATCGGAGAATACAGTGGGAATAAGGTTGAGGTTGATGGTATTGTTCTGCCCGGCTTAATGGATGCTCACATGCACATTGAGAGCACCCTCCTGACACCATCCGAGTTTGTTAAAGCAGTCCTTCCTCATGGAACAACTTCCGTTTTTATAGACCCTCATGAGATTGCCAACGTATCTGGTATCAGGGGTATAGAATATATTTACAAAGCAACCAGAAAACTACCTCTGAATTTTTTTCTCATGATTCCTTCCTGTGTCCCGGCGATAAAAGGTTTTGAGACATATGGGGCTGAAATTAGCGCAGATGACGTATCTGAAATTATGAAATGGGAAGGAGTTGCTGGACTTGCAGAAGTTATGAATTTCCCCGGAGTTGTCTCAGCAGACGAAGAAGTCCTGAAAAAGATAGAGGCTGCACGCGGAAAGATAATAGATGGGCATTCTCCCGGACTGACTGGAAATGCCCTCAATGCATACATATCTGCCGGGATAATGTCTGATCATGAATGCATTACCGCAGAGGAGTCAATTGAGAAAGTCAGGAGAGGAATGAAGGTGATGGTCAGAGAAGGCTCCGTTGCCCGAAATCTGAAAGATTTAATTGGCATTGTTAATGAACTTAACTCAGACAATTTCTTACTGGCTTCTGACGACTTACTTCCCGTGGATATGGAAAAAGGCCATATGAATTACAGGCTCAGGCTCTGTGTAGAGAGCGGAATTAAACCAGAGGTTGCGGTAAAAATGGCAACACTCAATACTGCCCGCTACTTCATGTTGAATGACCTTGGAGCAATTGCTCCGGGTTACAGGGCTGATATGGTAGTTGTTAATGATTTAAAGTCATTTGAGGTTAATACAGTTATCAAGGATGGGAAAATAGTCTGGGATGGGCATATAAGAGTGGATATAGAGTATTTTGAGCCTCCACGTGAGATAATGGAAAGCGTGAAAATACCGGAACTGGGTGAGGACGACCTTAGAATTCCTGTTAGGGGGGAGCTATGCAGAGTTATTGAGCTTATTCCACAACAAATCGTTACGAGAAAAGTGGAGATGAACCTTCCCGTCAAAAATGGATTTACGTCTCCAGATAAGGAACTGGACGTTGCAAAGATATCTGTGATTGACAGGCATGGTTCAGGCAAGCACATCGGACTCGGCTTCGTGAAGGGTTTTGGATTGAAAAAGGGGGCGATTGCAAGCAGTGTGGCACACGACTCACACAACTGCATATGTGTTGGGATGAATGATTCAGATATGCTTACTGCAATAAGGAGAATAGAGGAAATGCATGGTGGATTTGTTGTTGTTGATGGGGAGATAAAAGCAGAATTGCCTCTGCCTGTTGCAGGTTTAATCTCCAGCCTGAGTTATGAGGAGGTTAGAAGCAGGCTTGAAAAACTCTATGATGAAGCAAAGAAGCTTGGAGTTAAAATTGAACATCCATTTACAGCATTAAGCTTTCTTGCCCTTCCTGTAATCCCTGAATTGAAGATAACAGATTTCGGGCTTGTGGATGTGAATTCAATGAGTTTTGTTGAATTGTGGGTGACAGAATGAATCTCAAAGTTTTAATTGGCAGAGAAGAAATCAGGAAGAGAGTTAAGGAACTTGCAGAGGAAATAAGCAGAGATTACGAAGGCAAAGAACCGATTCTTGTGGGTATTCTCAATGGTGCAATAATTTTTCTTTCAGACCTAATAAGGGAATTGAAGGTTCCAATTGAAATCGACTTCGTCAAGATAAAGAGTTATGTTGGCATGGAGGGACAGGAGCCTGAGGTTAAACTTGATGTTGAACGGGATATTGAGGGAAAGCATCTGTTAATCGTGGAGGATATTATTGATACGGGTGTGACAATCTATTATCTCAAGCAGATGCTTATGCCAAGAAAACCCGCTTCTCTGAAAATCTGTGCTCTGCTTGATAAGCCTGAAAGGAGGAAAGTTGACATAAAAGCTGATTATGTTGGATTCAGCATCCCGGATAAGTTTGTGGTGGGTTATGGACTTGATATTAATGAGAGGTTCAGAGAATTGCCTGATATTTATTATGTTGAAGCTTGAATTTTTTAATGTTTTTGAATTGCTCTTACTTGGATGTATTGTCAATCTCATTTGTATCTACCGCTCCCTCCCTCGCAGCATTTTATAAGAAAAGTATATAGCCCGAGACATGAACACTATTTTAAGGAGCCATTCATGGAAAATAAGATATGTGATTACAGATTCACTAATGGGAAAATAATTAAGAACGAATCAGAGTTGCTTTTAAGCTCTTTCTCGCTGGATGGAGGCATATAACCGGAATGATTATTGCGCCTGAAATTGCCCTTCTAATACTTGAAAGTGTCCTTCTTGTAGTAACGATAATTCTTATCGTATACAGTATACGAGAGGGTAAGGAACGAGATAAGCTTGTTGAGGAGATGATTAAGACGACAAAGGTTCTCACAAGGCAGGAATACTTTAATCTGGTTATTTATTCTCTACAGAAGACTAAAAAAGAAGTTATAGGGTATATTACCGGAAGTTTTCCCGGTGAAATGGACAAGGTTGAGGAAATTGCGGGAAGTATTAAGAAACATAAGTAAAAAAGCGACAGTAAAGTATCTGATCCCTATGTCTATGGATAGATTGTATGTCGGCTATCTGTATACAAAGGCAGGGGCTGAGGTTTGCTACTATCCTCTGGTAAGCGATTTACGTTACACAGTAATAGACGATGAATTTGTAATCATAGGCGTGCCTGAAGAAAAAGGAAAAAGTGAGCCAACTAAAAAAGGTTATAATATACCATCTGAAGATCTTGGAAGATTACTGAAAGAACATTTCTATAGCTGCTGGAAAGATGGCATTAGCTATGAAGATTATATGAGAGAAACTTTGAATGAAACAAATGCTTCTCCAAGACAACTGGGACAAGAACTGCAGATAGATGAGAAAGAGATTGAAAGAATTTCACTGTATGAAGAGCCTATTTGAATAACCAAGCCTTTGAAGCGCTTAAATACGTGATTAAGACAATTATCTCCTGTGCCTCCTGAATAACATCAACCCCACAATGATAATGACTGCAACCAGAGTGAGAATCTCATTCGGTATATAGCTAAATTGAGACTGTGTACTCAGGTGTCGGGTGGACGCCATCCACAATAAGTCAAAAAGTTTTTAGTCTGAATTGGGTAACATATAATATCAAATGGCCTGGGTAGGGTAGCGGTCATCCTCAGGGACTGTGGATGGCGGTAATGCCAGCAGCAATCCCTGGAGCCGGGTTCGATTCCCGGTCCAGGCCCTCCCAATTCGATTTTTAGCCCCTGTCATGACTTTCAGACAGGTGTCGAGTAATTTAAGCTTTCTTTTTTGAATCAATTCATGAATATTGGTCTAGAGGATAAGAATTTAGTAAATACTGACATAGAAAAGATTCTGGACAGAAAGAACATAGAAAAATGGCTTGAGAGCATTCCAGAGGTTGCAAGGAAAAATGAGTCAACAGAGATTCTCGTTCTGGTTTATTTGGTCGAAATGTTAGGAGGGAATAAAGATGCCTGAATACAGCTTTATCCTCTCCACCAAACTTCTGAGAAGGATAACAAAGGCATGTGCAGTATTACTGAACGAAACAAGAATTGCACTGAATGATGAAGGAATTGCAATAAGGGCCGTTGATCCCGGAAATGTCTGCCTTGTGGATATATCGCTGAAAAAAGAAGAATTTGAAGCATATGAAGTCAAAAACTCAGTTATCGGAGTTGATGTTCAGAGACTTCACAGCTTCTCAAAAACAATCAGGGATAAGCTCGCTATCATAGAAGGAGACGAAAGAACACTCAAACTCAAAGCATCCAAAATCAGCTATTCTCTCTCCTTGATAGACCCATCCGTAATAAAGAAAGAGCCAAAACTACCTGTTCTTGACTTACCGGCAGTTACAGAAGTCACGGGAAACGAATTCAGGAACGCTATTACTATGGCAGACAAAATAACTGATTCCATAGCTTTTGAAGCCAATGACAGCTTCCACATGGTAGCAGAGGGCAACACAGACAACGTAATGGTTGACCTGTCAGAAAACTATGAAGGGGATGCCGAGGAGAGAACTGTAATTGGGGTTGAACTTCTGAAAGAGGTTGCGAAGGCAATAGAGAAGGATGACATTGTAAAGCTCGAAGTCGGCACTAACAAACCACTTAGAATCTCAATCGAAGAACGAACTGGTATCCACTTTGAATCTTACACATAATAATCGAATCAGATTGTCTCCGAGCTATAAAGTCTTCTCCAGTGTAATCGGAATAAACTGTCCAGTTTTCAATCAGAGTTGGATTTTAAGATTTTCCAACAGCCTGCCCCAAAATTTCTCAAATTGTAGTGCAGGCCTACTTTCATAATCAACGGCTACTTTAGGAATGTTTGAGACTATCTCCAGTTCAATATCTTCAACAGATGTTGAATAAACATTTAAAGTTGCATATTTCACCTTAATTATGTAACCAAATCCAGTCTTCTTTGCCTTAGCTCCGTACCAGTCTTCTAATTCCGAAATATCATCCATATGAGATATTTTAGATATCTGCAATAATCTTTTTACGAAACTTGGAATGAGGAAATATTGATACATATCAAAATAAAAGTGTGGAATAAATTCACCATGAGGGGGTAGGTCGGGGATTGGGTTTTATGGCAGGCAGATTATACATTGCGCCTCATCTATGTGAGGGAAAAGGGTTGAGTGTTGGAAAGTAGGAGTATTCTGAGGGAAATGCGCTTTAGTAGGCAATTAATTTTTTAGTGAGATGCTACAACTTGTTATAACTTATAAAAAACTTTAAAGCTACAGGCAAACACCTACAATAGATGATTGAGCAAACTTTCGCTCCGGCTATTATGGATAACAGTCCTAACCGGGAAGTTGTCAGAGTAATTAAAGACCAGCTGAAAAAAGCTAAGGAGGCCAAATTTGCAATTGGATACTTCTTTCTCAGCGGTTTTAACCTTGTTAAAGAGGATTTTCCGGTAAATCTCGACAAATCTCCTTTTTTGAAGATTGTAATGGGTAACGAGACTACATACCCAACAAAAGAGGAGCTTGTCGAGGGATTTAACTTGAGAGAACTTTTCAAACAGAGAATGATAGAGGAACTACAGAAAAAGAAGTTAAGCGAAGAACAACTAGAACTGCTAAAAAACTTAAGAGACTTTATTGCAAAAAATATAATTGATGTCAAGTTATTTGATAAATCAAGACTGCATGCTAAACTTTACCTTTTTCTTACAAGTCCTGATGAGAAATTTGGATCCCCAGGTACAGCCGTTCTTGGTTCATCTAATTTTACCGCTGAAGGCTTAACAAGAAATAAGGAACTGAATGTTGTCCTAACTTCAAGAGAGGAAGTTCTTTATCTTAATGATTGGTTTGAAAGTCTATGGAATGAAGCAATAGACTTCAATGAGGACTTAATAAAAGTAATAGAAGTTTCTGGAGTTTTACCAGAATCCCCATATCCGAAACTCGGTACTTTCGTTGATCCTGAGACTCTCTTCAAGTATCTCGTTTATAAGTGGACTGAAGGGAGAGTTTTGAACCTTATAGAGAAGGATATTTTAATGGAGTTCCAGCTTGTTGGTGTTATTAATACTATAAATATACTGAATTACTATCATGGAGCCATTTTGGCAGATTCAGTTGGATTGGGAAAGAGTTTCATGGCAGCAGCAATTATTCAGGAACTTTTGAATCGGAAGCATCCGCACTGGATACCAAAAGGCAAAGATTATCCGGCAGTAATGCTAATTCTTCCACCATCCATTATTTCCCAGTGGGAGGATCTGCTTGTTGGAAGAGCAGATGAAAGGGATTTAATGAGAATGGAGAGAGGTGAAAGAGCGAGAGTAAATTCAGAATTCTTTTTCAAAAACTGCTTCAAAAAATTGATTAAAGGGGATTATAACCACAAAATATACGAGATTTATGATGAGAGCGGGGAAAAATTGCTCGGAAGGATAGCTTTTCTATCTCTCGGTCTATTTCAAAATTACAGGGTGGACTTGAAAAATAGGATTATTAGCGAGGAATTGAGAAGAATATCTGAGGAGTACGATCTCTTTGTTATTGACGAAGCTCACAAATATCGAAACAAAAATACAAACCGCTGGAATTCAGCAAGAGCTTTACGAAGAAAATCCAACAATTTTCCAAATAAATTCATGCTTCTTACAGCCACACCTCTGAACAACACGATAGATGATCTCTACAATCTAATCAGGATATTCACTGATGACACGTTCTTTACATTCAAAATGAAAAACATACCTATAGACGAGCTGTTAAAACACTATAAGAAATTGAAGAAAGAATACGAAGAGAAAGAGGATGAGGGAATTAAAAAAGAGCTGAAAAAAGTCGCAACTGAAATCAAGAGAAAAGTACTCGATCAAATAATGGTTCTGAGAACCAGAAAATATATCTTAGAGCAGTTCAAGGATTTAAAAGTTGATGGGAAAGAGCTCGTTTTTAAAGATCCAAAACCGTATAGTCTCGATTGCTCTCCATTTTACACTAAGAAATTCAATGAGCTGATTAAGCTTATTTCAAAGAACATCGAAAGAATCAATTTCGAGCATACAAAACTGTATGGAGTAAGATATATTGTTTTTGAAGAGGACGAGGAAGAGGAGAGTTACAGGATTATTGAGATTTCCGACCTATTCAGGCTATTGCTTGGAAAGAGACTTGAAAGCGGAATATTTCCTTTTGAGACGACTTTAAGAAAAATTTACGAAAAAGAGAAGATATTCTACTCGATCTTCAAAAATCAAGTAGATGTTATAAAAAGCAGAGAAGAGCTAATAGAGACTATAAAAAAGGCTCTTGAGGAGGCAAAAATCAAGAAAGATCTCGAAGAGGTGACAGAAGAGTTCAATGCGGAAATTGAGAATGAATTAACATGGTTTGACAAGGTCATTAATTTACTCAAAGAATATGCTGAAGATTATAACTTGAAAGCAGAAGATAGCATGGAGCTGATACGAACAGGTCTGAAAATAGCATTACATAATCTCGAAAGTGACCTAAAGCTGATGGATGAGATATTTGAGAAACTGGATGAACTGAAAATTATAGAAAATGGCAATCTTAAAGACTTTGGAACCATCCCAAAAGAAGAAGACGAGATTATCGAGTCAAGGATATTCTGTTATAAGAATGATCCAAAGCTTGAAGCTCTAAAACAACTTATCGCAAATCCAAAATATAAGTCAGAGAAGCTGAATGAAATACCAACTCTTAATGGGAAAAAATTCATTGTATTTACCCAGTATAAGGATACCGCATACTATCTCTATCAAAATCTGCGAGATTGGATTGACAGAGAAATAGATCTACATCCCTGGCTTAAAGACAGTAAAACTGATAGAATAAAAATTGGGCTTGTTACTGGAGAGACTGACACAACAACAAAGATTAATTTCATCAAGAGATTTGCACCGATAGCAAATGCTGGAAAAGAGGAAGTAAGTAGACTGGGGGAGATAGAGATTCTTATTTCAACTGATGCACTAAGTGAGGGGGTAAATCTTCAAGATTCTGACGCTGTTGTCAACTTTGATTTACCATGGAACCCAATGATAATAGTTCAGAGGGTTGGCAGAGTCAATAGAATTGGTAATGAGAAGGATGTTTATGTTCTAAATTTTATACCTTCAAGAGAGATTGAGATTCTTGTTGGTATTCTTAACAAGCTCAGGGAGAAAATTGAGGATATAACGCTTGTTGTGGGCAAAGAATCCAAAATACTGAGTCCAGAGGAAGAGATCAGTGTCGAAACTTTCGGGGAAAGAATAAAGAAGATCTCAGAATTATCAATGACAGACCTTGAGGAGTTCGGCGTCTCTGAGGAGTTCAAGCAATGGGCGGGAGGTGATATTCCACAAGAGCAGATCGATGAATACAAGCTACTCAACATTATCCAGTATGAGCTGAATATAAGCAGAGAAGATTTTGAGGATGTTAGGAACTTAGATGGCCCACTCTATACTTATGTAAAATCCGGTAGTGACAAAATTTACAGCATTTATGAGTTCTGTAGAGGAGGTTACAGAGTAGATAAGAAAATAATCAGTATTGGAGGAGATGGGATTAGGCACGAATCGCCATTATCTCTTCTTGAACTCGTTAGATACAAACAAGTAAATCCAATGAAGATTACTTACGCAGCTGAAAAACTAAAGAAAGTTGAAAAGGAAGTTGAAAAGGAAGTTGAGCGACTGAAGAAAGAATACCAGCAGGAACAAAGGGGCTTCCTATACAATCTTTATAATGCGCTGATTCTGGAGAGAGATAGAGCCAAAGAACTTGAAAATTACAAGTCAGTTCTCAATATACTGCAATTACTGCCTTATTATCAGTATTCAAGAGATATTAAGTCCCTGCTTGTTGAGAGAAATCTCATTGAAGTGGATAAAAGCAATCATGTGAAGATCAGGGATGTCAAGGGAGTGGTAGATACATTATACAGCCACTTTTTGATGCTGGGTATGGCTGATATAAAGTCGCTGAAAGTCGAAAGAAGCCACTTAGGGTGGTTCTATGGCTATTAGTGTGGAAGAGCTGAGAAAAGAGATTAAAAAGAGACTTAAAAGGTATGATGGAGAAGAGATTGAGGTTGCAGGCAAAAAATATCCACTTTTCGTTTTTGAGAAAGATGAGGAAATAAATCTGTTTGAAGGTTTTCTGTTTGCTGAAGTTGATAGTAAAGGCGATTTCTCCAGCTTGGTTTCCTACCGCCCCCCTGTCAGTGGTTATGCTGGTAGAATTGGTATAATCTTTTACAGAAATGAGGAGCTGATAATTAAGGAATATAGGGCAGATAAGCAGATAAGGAAAACTATTGCGAAAGTCAACCAGCCTTTCTTGAAGAAGTTAAAGAAAGCTCTTGAAAATCCAAACAGTGAGAATATCAATGCTCTTCTCAGTAGATCAGATGTAATTGAAGAGTTCTACGTTCTATATAAGAAATGCAGGGATTATTTGCTTAGCAATATTACGGGTATTCCTGAAGAAGAGAAGAGGGAAGAATTTGTTGATAACTTTATGATGCAGATGCTAACTCTGTGGTATTTGCAAGAAAAGGGGTTTTTTAACAAAGACAGGAAGTACTTCATAACGAAGTTTAGTGAACTTAAGCAGAAAAAGTTGTTTGGTGGATTTGAAAGTTATTACGAATTTTTGAATCGCTTTTTTGAGCAAATAAGTGGGCACTTAGATGAACCTTATGTTGAGGATGATACCATTGGTAAATGCGTTGTTATTGGTCCTGCTGTCTTTTTGAATGGTGAAACCGATGAAGCTGTAAGCATTCCAGATAAATGCTTCTATAAAAAGGGTGTTACTGAAGATCTCATCAACTTAACACCAAAGGGCAAAAAGAAGATGATTTCAGAGAACGATATCGACTTTGATATACCTCTGCTTAACCTTTTTGAAAGCAGGGACTGGGTTGATGGAGATATTGATGAATATGTTCTCGGGTCTCTTTATGAGAAGCTTATCACATACATGGAGAGGAAGAAGCTTGGAGCATTTTACACTCCCGAGGAGATTACATCATATATTTGCAAGAACACAATTGAGCCTTATTTAGTTGATCGGATAAATGAGGAGTTTGAGAAGGAGTACAAAAGCGTTGATGAAGTAATCAATACAGGGATAAAAGAGGAGTTGACGAAGCTTTTTGATTTGCTTAAAGAGATAAAGATTCTGGACCCGGCTGTTGGTTCTGCTCACTTTTTGGAGAGTGCTATAAACGTGCTTGTGGAGATTTACAGGAAGTTGAGGGATAAGGCAGTAGAAGTAGGAATTAAGAAATTTGAAATTTGTGTGGCAAATGAGCAGGGCAGAATTGAGCCCTTAAACCTGCTTGAGATTCCTGAAAAGGAAGGACTGTTTGAAGTTTATGTCAAATTCTTCATAATTCTCTCAAGAAATATTTATGGTGTTGACATCAATCCTTCAGCGCTAAAGATTGCAAGAGCAAGGTTATTTCTGACGCTTGCAAGACACTTCAATGTTGATGCAAAAGTTTTCATAAGATTTCCCAATGTTCACTTCAATCTTAGGGTTGGTAACTCCCTTATTGGCTATGTTGAACTTGAAAAAGAAGAAAAAGGTCAGGTGTCCTTAGATTTCTTTGTAAAAGAAGGGGAAGCTGTTTACGTTGTTGAACGGATTAAAGTTGTTGGTGAGCTTGAGAGTTATCTTAATAAAATCTCAAAACCTTTAAAGATTGATGGAGATATTGTTAAAGAAACAAGAGAGCTTAATGAAATACTGTCTAAAAGGGAGATAAGCTGGGAAGATTTTGAAAAGGTTTTGTGGACAAAAGAGAAGTTAATCAGGATTTTAATTGCTTCTCTAAATTCACAGTTTGCCGTGCCATTGAACGAGTTGTTAAACGAAATTACTGAGATTTTCAGCAAGAAATTAGACGAGAGGTTTGCTGAGGAGCATGGGGTTAATCTTGATGATTTAAAGAGGATAAAGACTTTTCACTGGGTTTTGGAGTTTCCGGAGGTTTTGCTTAAGAAGGGCGGGTTTGATGCTGTTGTGGGGAATCCACCATTCATAAGGCAGGAAATGATCAACGAACCAAAAGAAATTTTAGAGCAGCTATATCCTGAGGTTTATAGCGGTACTTCAGACTATAGCGTATTCTTTGTTAAAAGAAGCTTTGATGTATTGGCCAAAGATGGATACCACTCTTTCATAATAACCAATAAATGGCTCACGAGGAAATACGGAGAAAAGTTGCGGTCCTTCCTCAAAGAGAATTTCCTGATAGAACAAGTTATTGATTTCGGAGACAACACGCCTTTTGTGGGCATTTCAAATTATGTTTTGATCTATGTGGTAAAGAATTCACTTTCACCAGAAAATAGTACCATATTCTATTGTGCGCCCGGAGATCCATCGGATATCCAAAGGGTTAGGGAAATAGGACATTTCGTGCTTCAAGAAAGCCTTGAAGGTGTGTGGACATTTGTCAGAGAGTGTGAAGAGGAGATTAAAAAGTGGATTGAAAAAGTGGGAAAACCTCTGGAAGAGTGGGATGTTAAGATATATCGAGGTATTACGACTGGACTTAATGAAGCGTTTATTATTGACCACGAAACGATGAAAAAACTTGTTGAAGAAGATAAAAAAAGCAGAGAAATCTTAAAACCTGTTATAACTGGAAAAGAGATTGAGAGATACTATTATGGATGGAAAAGTACTTGGTTAATCTTCACAAAGCACGGGACTAATATAGATAGATATTTAGCCATAAAAGCTTACCTATCCAAGTTTAAGGATAAATTAATGCCAAAACCCAAAGATTGGCAGGGTGAATGGAAGAGTCGAAAACCCGGTGACTATGAGTGGTTTGAAATTCAGGATTCAGTAGCATATCATTATGAATTCGAAAAACCGAAAATAATGTGGCAATGGACCTCTAAAGAGCCTGCCTACATATGGGATATTATGGGAATGTATGCACCAAACAATGTTTTCATTATGACAAATGCATCGAAGTACATTCTCGCTTTATTAAATTCAAAGCTGATTACATGGTACTTTGAGAAAATATCTCCGAAAGTAAGGGGGGGCACATTAATTTTTGCAAAAGCGTATATTGACCCGATACCTCTATTTGAGGCTCCCCAAAACGTTACTCAAGTATTAGAAGTACTTGCAGATTACATAACGTTTCTCAGCTCAACTAAAGACTTAAGAGAGTCTGAAAAAGACTTAATCAGCTTTATAGATGTTCAAGTGCTTGACACTCTTATTTACGAACTCTATTTCAAAGAGAAATTCATCGAAGACGGCAAAAAGGCCATCGAGGAAGCCAAAAACACTGAAAAAACAGAAAAAGAACCAATCTATCCACAGCATGAAAAAGGTCCCTTTTTAATCGACCTCGTTGCCAAATATCTCAAGCCAATTGACTACGACAGCTACGCAAAGCTTGCCTACTCAATTGAACCATTAAGCGAGAAAGAAAAGCAGAAAATGGAAGAAATGAAGGAAAAATACCTCAAAACAATAAAGGAAGTTATTGAAGCTATCAAGGCAGATAATGAAATTATGGGACTGATTGAGAGGATAAAACAGCATGAGTGGGTGAGGGTGATTGAAGGAGCGGAGAGTTGATAGTGAAGTCGAATATTCTCAGTGAATTTAAAGAGGACCCATTGCTTTCAATAATTGATTTTTTGACACGTTATTTTGGGGGTAAAAAGCAATTTTTACCGAATTCGGATGAATTGGAAAATAAGGGAGTAATAGAACTTTTAGAAAGGCTTAAAGGAAAATCAAAAAAGGAAACTCTAAGCAATTTATTGGAATGGCAGAACAGAAATATTATTTTTTGGACGGATAGAATGTATTATTCGTTAATTCTGTATTTATTATTGATTATTTCAGTATATTTTCTCCCAGTAAACGATGTTACAAAGAACATTCTGGCTTTTATTTTGGTTTTAATGGGGATAGTTAATTTTACTTTAATGCTTTCATACGGTATTACACTAATTGCAACGATTTTAATCTTCACATTGTGGGTATTTTCGGTAAATCCCTTACAGGCTCAGAAATTTTATCCAGTAGCTCAGCTTGTAATCCTTTCATTAATTTTTGGAGCCTTCTTAGCCCTTGTTGGCTACCTAACTTTAAAGTATTCTGCCTTGAAATCGAGAATTCCAGGCTTCGAATTGAAGGATACATTCAACGTTTCTCTCCAAGTTGATAAAATTCTCAAATACAGATTAGCTGTATGTAAGGATTATGCAAAACTTACAGCTGTGTTACTCCATAACTTATTCCCCAACAGCCAGATCTACTTTATTTCGATCCCTTGGCACGTTGCGACGGGTATTGAAGTTAACGGAAAGCTGTACTTTTTAGATCAAAAACTTCCTGTGTTGACGTTAGATAGCTGGCTAAGAGTTTGGAATAGAAAAACCGCCACAATTTATCAGTTGAAAGTTTTGGATTTAAAAAACAGGAAAAAATTGGTACTTGAGAAGCGAGGAATAGCGAAATTGGCAAATCATTCAATGTCTGTTAACACAGAGAAACTAACCGAGGAAGCCACTAAACAACTAAAAATAAACCGGACATCTCAAAAAGAGACTTCAGCCTCTAAAATCCCTTTTCTTAACTTTGTCAAGTGCTACGATGATGAAGAAATCGTCGTTTATTCCATGGCAAGAGCAATTAAGCTTAAACTTGAAAACGAACTGTGTTCCAATTTCGAAAATATCGAAAAAATAGAAATAAAACAAGATGAGGAAGATTTGATTGTATTTGCATACCTCATAAATAAATGTAGGTGAGCCGAAATGCACGAACTAACTCAAGATGAAGAGGAAATACGGGATGCGGAACTTCTAATTCTACTTATTCTTGGAATGGCAGGGGGAAAAATAAGTGTTCTACATCTCCATAAAATTTTCTTCTTTTTGTGGAAGTTTCATCCTGAAGTAAAAAAACTTGTTGACTTTGTCCCCCATTTAAAAGGTCCCTATTCTTTTGATCTCGATGACCTGATAAAAAATCCAACTTATATTAATGACTGCTGGAAGTATATTCCTCCTCTAAATAGCTCAGAAGCGGAAAAGGTAAAAGGTGGATATCTTAAGATAACTAAAAAAGGTAACGAAGTGTATAACAAGATTTTACATGGATTGACTGAGAAAGCAAAAGAGGACGAAGACGCATTAGCCTTGATTTCAGCAATAGAACTTATAGTTCCTTTATATACTCGCCTTGATTGGGATGAGCTTTTATTTTTACTCTACACCGACGAGACCAACAAGGAGTTTTCTGAGAAATCTGAATTGTCTAAGTCAATATTAAAAAACTCTGAAAAAATTGTAAGTAAGCTAATTAAAAAAGGCATCATCCCTGTAGAGAAGAGAGAATCCCTGATAGAGAGAGCTAGAAATGCTTGGTGGGTGAAATGACCACAAATTCGATAGCTATTGACAGCTCTTTTTATATTGCATTCATGTCGCCTAAAGAGATCAATGATATAGAAATTCTCATAGAAATTCTCAAAAGGTATGAATTTTTTATAGGAGAAATCGTATTGAAAGAAATCTCAGTAAAGCATGGAGATTTGCTCGAGAAAATAAAGATGCTCAAACTCATTATCATATTGGAAAGATACGACTATTCTGCCCTTCTGAGTGTAATCGGTGACAAGATATTCAAAAAAGGAGAATATGAATGTATGGCAATTGCATATTATCTATTCAAGAAAAACAAACTACATTCACTAATTATTGATGATGGCTCCGCAAGAGACTTTGTTGAAAACAACATTCCTTCATTGAATCCTTTTATGAAATACACCCTGCGGTTTATAGTGGATAGTCATTGTCTGGAACAAAAAATATCAAGAAAGAAAACTCTGATCATCTTGGATAAAGTGAAACGGGCAATACTTGACGGAAGCAGACCGTTTAATCTAACAGAAAAGAATATAGGTGTTATCGATCAACTTTTAAAAGAGGTGGATGAATGTCAAAAGTAGAACTCCACACTTCAGTGGAAGAGATAATTATAGTATTTGACATAACTTACTTAACCAAAATTCAAAAATTCCTTAACCCACTTCTCCGCAAAACTGATTCTCTGAGCTAGCTGGTAAAAACTACT
>MTMJ01000005.1 GCA_002010045.1 Archaeoglobus sp. JdFR-22
TTGNTTATGTCTATCTTTGTGGGAAGTTATATGGGTTAGTTGTTTGGAGAGTTGAGATGTTAGAATGGAGATTTTAGTAATGATTTTGTAAGCACCCTAAATCATTATATTTTAATAACTACCAGTAGAACTAAATGTTGAGATTGATGTTTCTCATAATGTGAGTTCAGGTAAGACCCAACCATGTAAGTGTTACTTAAATAGCTTCATTACTCCACTGAATACGGGTAAGCTGTTTTATGGTGAAAAATAGCAAAAAGTTTAAATATGGTTTAGTTTTATAATGTAAGAGATGGCGGCGGGAGGTAGAGCGGGGAATGAACCTCAATTACATCCTGCTGCAAAAGGTAGAGTTTATATATTGGAAGGTGTAAGGGCAACAACACCTTTAGTATTAAGGAGGTAGGAAAAGTATGAAAGGAAGTTTGAAGATAGGGATTGCAGCCCTGATTGTACTATTGATGGCAAGTGCAGTAAGTGCAGCTGACTCAAGTACGATACAGGACACAAACATCACATTAAAAATCCTTGACATCAAGGAAGAAGTAGGTAATACAATAAAAATCAACTATGGAGACACGTTAAAAGTTAAAGTTACGTATCCTGCTGATTCAGATTCTACACAATATCTGGACGTTAAGGATAGAGACAATAACAATGCCTTGATTGAAAGGTACTCCTTAGGTTCGAGTGGTGTACAGACTGTCAGTATAGCCTCTTCAGAATACTCTCCAGCAACCAACTTCACTCTGGTAGTTAATACGAGCAAATACGGTGATAGTCTCAATACAACTGCCAAGGGATGGACAATAGTTGCTGAAATTGTTGAGCCTGTAATCTCATTAACATTAAAGAACCCGTCAAATCTCATAGCAAAAGGAGATAACGTCAAGATTGAGGGAACGATTACAACAACAGAGTACACATGGAAAATAAATGGTCCGTTTAATACATCAAAGTTCTACATGGTTGCAAATAATGCAACTGTTCATGGAACTCAGACGGCAGTCAGTGCGGGTGAAACCAGCGCGACAGTAACAGCAGGAGACCACAAGATAGAAGTAACGATCCCAACTCACATAATCCTGCAGTGGTGTGATGGTACAACCGGAACTTATACGTTTAAGGTCTGGAATGCCAATTATGAGGATACAACTGCATCAATTGACTTCAGTATTGTTGGACTTTCAATCACCACATCGGTTGACAAAGACGAGCTCAAGCTCGGTGAGACATTAAAAGTATTCGGTACGGTAAATGTTGCCGAGACAAATAGCGAGTACGACAACACAACCATTGGGGCGAACAATGTAACAATTTACGTGTACAATGAGACTGGAGGAGAATCCGATAATCTTGTCACAAGATTTACTGTCAATGTTAAAGAAGATGGTACATTCGAGAAGGATATAGACTTCGAGCTGACATGGACTGCAGATACCACCTATGAGATTAAAGCTAATGTTACCACAGGAAATATAACGGCTCAGGTTACTCCGTATTACAAAGATGATTCAGCATACGTTGAGGTTGATAATCCTGAAGTGAAATTCGTTATGGATGACGTGACATTCACAAGAGGAGAAGAAGACATCAAGTTCACCGGTACTGCAAGTCTATCATCTGGCAATCCAGTCTATGTAAAGGAAAGCGATATTGATGACTTTGCAACCGCATATTCAACTGCAACTGGACCTGATGGCAACGAGTACGTTAAAGCACTTGTTGGCACAGACGGCTCATGGCAGACTGAAGAAATGAACATTAAAGATGATGCTTCAATCGGCTCATATACTGTCCATGTTTACATATTCAATCCGTCAACCGGTGCACAGCTTGATGAAGATTCAATTAAAATCAGCATTGTAAGACAGGAGCTTGATGCAAGCATTGACAAGACAAGTGTTGCCAAAGGCGGTAAGCTCAAGATAAATGGTTCGACCACGGTCAGCACCGTGTTTATCTTCGCAAGCGAAGCTGGTGTGTTCCAGGGCGTGACTGAGAACCCGACCGATACAGTGTATACCACACAGACCGCTGATATGGATGTCCCAGTTACAGATGACGAATTCACAAAAACCCTGAATGTACTGACACAAGATGTTGATGCTGGGTCTTATCTTATCTATCTGTATGCACCCTCAACATCAAGTACAATAAGAACGGCAGAAGACCCGCAGAAGGTGTTCTCAGTAACTGTTACTGATGCTGTATTCACAGACGTTCCAGATATTATCACAATGGTCAGAGGGCAGGAAACTAAGGTTAAATTGACTGTAGCTGAAGGGTCAAAAGATGATGTAAAGGCTAACTTTACATTCAAGGGTTCCGGAATAAAGATTGCTCCAAGCGAGTACAGCTCGTTTGCAAACCAGCTTCCAGATGATGATGGCATCATTGAGCTGACACTCTATCCATTCTGGTACAAGAACTCAACACAGGGTATTGACAGGCTTGAATCTTCTTATAACACAACCCCATCATGGGCAATGGATGATTCAACCTTACTGCCTGTCGGAGTATACTCCTTAGAAGCAGAAATATCCTACAGAGATACAGGTGAGGACATTGAAAAAGTTACGATACCTGTTCAGGTAGTTGCTCCTGAGATTGATGTTGAGTTGCCAGCTGAAGTTGCGCTTGGTGACAAACTGAAGATTACAGTCAAGACCAACAGAGAAGAGAACTACGACGGAATTTACGTTGTACTTGGCAGAACTGTAAATCCAGTCTGGCAGAAGGTCACCACAGATGAGAACGGCACTGCAATAGCAGAATTCGAAACACTTGGACTCGGGCTTGGCACATTCAACATATATGTCAGAGACACGATGAAGACAGTCGCATCAGGATATGGCATAGATGACTACTATGACTGGGATCCAGCAATGGAGAAGGATGACTGGTCTAAGGACGACATCTACATGGTCAAGACAGTCAGCGTTGTACAGCAGGTAGAGGTAACACCAACACCAGAAGAGACTGAGACACCTGAAGAAACGCCGACTGAGGTGCCGACAACACCTGAAGAAACGCCGACTGAGGTGCCAACTGAGGTACCTACTGAAGAAGAGACTGAGGTACCTACTGAAGAAGAGACTGAGACACCAGTAGAGGAAGTTACAACACCAGAAGAGGGTCCGGGCTTCGAAGCAGTGTTCGCAATTGCTGGATTACTTGCAGTAGCATATCTGCTGAGGAGAAGAGCCTAAATTTTTTCTCTTTTTTCTTTATTTTTGATTTTCTGATTTCATCTCCAACAAAGTAACTCTTTAGACAAAATTTATAACCTTCGGGATTAAATTATATCTGCCCCTTGCGAGGGGGAGTGGATTTATGAAACTACCCGCATAAAAGGGGCGACAGTCATGTCATATCTATAGGTCCCCCAGTGAGAGAGCAAAGCTAATCTATGAACGAAGGGCAACCCGGATATGATACAACCCGGTAGGTCAGCTACTGGAGGCCACAAAGTGATGCAATGAACTGTGGTGTTATTACCGGGTAACAGATTCCAATAACAATCTTGCCGGGATACTTTTATCTTTTTAACAGTACTGAAAATTGTAGAATCCAAAATGAAAGAGATTTATAACCATTGTCTGAGATTCCACTATGGGGTACATTCAGTTCATTGCATTGTTAATGCTCACAATATCAGTTGCCATCGGTGGATGCATCTCTGAAGATGAAGAAATCGTGGTTATTAAGGGTTCTGATACCATGGTTTATATGGTATCTGTCCTTGCTCAAGAATTTATGGATAAAAACCCGGAAGGGAACATAATTGTCAGCGGAGGTGGGAGTGGAACGGGTATAAAATCTCTCATAAATGGTCTTGTGGATGTGGCAGATGCTTCACGTCCTATTAAAGAATCCGAAATAAAAAAAATACGGGAGGAATTCGGAACTGACCCAAAAACGCTCATAATCGCGAGAGACATGCTTGCCGTTGTCGTAAATCCATCCAATTCTGTGGATAAACTCACCATGACTCAGCTCGGTAAGATTTTTGCGGGAGAAATTACAGACTGGGAAGAGGTAGGAGGAAAGAAAGGAAAAATAACTCTATATGGTAGACAGAGCACCTCAGGAACGTACGAATTTTTCAGAGAACAGGTGGTTGAGAAGTATACCGGTAAAAAAGAATACAGTGCTTCAATGAGAAGTCTTACAGGCAACACGCAGATTTACGATGCGGTATCAAGTGATCCAAATGGAATCGGGTATATAGGAGTCGGATACGTGGCAGATATGGTAAAAGTCGTTAAAGTTTCAGAGGATGGAGTAAATTACTATTCTCCTTTTGATTCTGATGCTGTTCAGTCTGGAAAATATGTTATTTCCCGGCCTCTGTACCAGTACATGATAGACTATCCTTCCAAAGGTTCAGTGCTTTACAATTTCTTGAAATTCGAAGTAAGCGAAGAAGGACAGAAAATAGTTAATGAGGCGGGATTTTATCCTATATTTAAGGTTGATAGAGAGCATAACATGGAGAGTCTGTGGAGTAAAATAGATTAGTTTTAAATTATGTAAACTATCGGGATGAGTATGGAAGTGAAAGAAAAATTGCTTGAATATCTTTTCTTTCTCTCTGGAATTTCTGCAATCATTATACTCCTTGCCATAATACTGTTCATTGCGGTAACGGGAATTCAGTTCTTTCAGGAAGTCGGTCTGTCTGAGTTTCTGAACACAGACTGGAATCCTACAATAAAACCTCCAAAGTGGGGTGCTTTATCTCTTTTTGCAGGCACATTCTACATTGCTGCAATTGCAATGTCAATATCAATTCCCACAGGCTTATTACTCGCAATTTACATGTCCGAAGTGGCTTCTTCCGGAGTAAGAGAGAACCTGAAACCTCTTATTGAATCGATTGCCGGTATTCCTACAGTTGTTCTCGGTTTATTTGGTATTATTTTTCTTGCACCCCATCTCTCGAGTCTATTTGGAATTCCTCTTGCCCTTAACGCCCTGAACGCCGGAATTCTTGTTGGCTTTCTTGCAATCCCAACAATAGCAAGTATAAGTGAGGACGTTCTCGGTTCAATACCCCGTGATTTCAGACATGCAAGTGAGGGGCTTGGGGCGACAAAATGGCAGACCATTGTGAGAGTTGTACTACCCGCAGGAATGGGTGGAATCTTCGCATCCATCATGCTTGCACTTGGAAGGGTTATTGGAGAGACAATGGTAGTCTTGATGGTAGCAGGTATGGTAAGAGCATTCCCAAGAAGCATTCTCGACCCCGTAAGCCCCATTACAGCAACAATAGCATCCGAATTACCTGAGACTGTTGTAGGCGACCTCCATTATCAGGGATTATTTGCTCTTGGACTTACCCTTTTTATCGTTACCTTCATGATTAACCTGCTTGCGGACATAATACTCGAGAGATACAAACGGAGGTTTGGAAGATGAAAGTAGATTCAATTGTTTTCTGGATACTGAGGCTAACAGCCTCACTTGTTGTAGCTTTTCTTCTCTTTGTAATTCTCTTTATCGTTTTTGAAGGACTGCCTGCCCTCAGTATCAATTTTCTCACGTCTGAATGGGATTTAATTGACATTGAAAAAGCGGGTGTATTTCCTGCAATAGTTGGAACTCTGTTCATCACTGCCATGACGGCATTATTTTCAATACCGCTCGGTGTCTCGGCAGCGATATTTCTCAATGAATATGCAACCAGTAATCTCACAGTAAGATTAATCAGACTTGCAATCAGGAATCTTGCGGGAGTGCCATCTGTAGTCTATGGTCTTTTCGGTTTGGCAGCATTTGTGTATTTCATGGGTTTCAGAGAGAGTGTCCTTGCTGCGTCACTCACCCTTTCTGTCATGACGCTCCCGTGGGTAATAACAAGCAGTGAAGAGGCATTAAAAGGAGTTCCGAGCGATTTCAGACATGCTTCTTACGCACTCGGAGCAACAAAATGGCAGACCATCAGAAGTGCCGTGTTGCCTTACGCTCTACCCGGGGTGATTACAGGAGGCGTGATTGGTCTTGCAAGAGCAATGGGCGAAACAGCACCGATACTGTTTACAGGAGCTTTCTTCTTTCTCGGCAGGCTCCCATCATCACCATTCAGCCCGTTTATGAGTCTACCATTCCATACTTTTATATTGTCAACGCAGTATGGTTCTTCATACGTTCCATCTGCTGTTGCAAAAACATATGCAGCAGCAACAGCCACGGTACTTGTAGGACTCGTGTTCGTCATGATAACGGCAGCAACTGTAATCAGGCTGAGGTTCAGGAAAAGGAGGAGGTGGTAGGATAACAGAATACGGAGTGGTAATCCCAGAACATAATTCAGCACTCGTTGTTAAAAATCTGAACGTCTGGTATGGCGATACTCATGCAATAAAGGATACAACAATGAATATTGAGAAAAATAAGGTAACTGCTATTATGGGGCCTTCTGGTTGCGGTAAGAGTACGGTTCTGAGAGCGTTTAACAGAATGAATGAAATTATGGCAATTGATGTAAAAACAACAGGAGAGGTAATTTTTGAAGGTAAAAACATTTACAGGAGTGATATAGAACTACCATGGTTGAGAAGAAAAATTGGAATGGTGTTCCAGAAACCCAATCCTTTTCCGAAGTCTATTTACGAGAATGTTGCTTATGGGCCCAGAATTCAGGGCATCAAGAATAGAGAAAAACTGGATGAGATTGTTGAGGAGAGTCTGAAAAAGGCTGCATTGTGGGATGAAGTTGAGGACAGATTAAGTAAATCCGCGTTTGCTCTGAGCGGAGGTCAGCAACAGCGTTTGTGCATTGCAAGAGCGCTTGCCGTGAAACCGGAAATCCTCCTTATGGATGAACCTGCCTCAGCTCTCGATCCCATATCAACACTGAAAATTGAGGATTTGATAAAGGAACTTTCCCGGAATTATACTGTTGTAATTGTCACACATAATATCCAGCAGGCTGGTAGAGTCAGTGACTACACAGCATTCTTCTGGATGGGGGAACTTATTGAATTCGGTATTACGCTTGAGATGTTTGAGAAACCATCTGTCAAACTTACAGAAGACTATTTAACTGGAAGGGTTGGATAGAGGAAAAATAATAAATAATAGAGTATTGGTTACCATCCGAAAATATGAATTAAGATGTTGAGGATGAAGCATGAGGGCGCTTGAAGAGAAGCTTGCAAATATAAAGGACTCGGTCATAGAAATCCACAATCTGTCATGGAAGGCAGTAGAAGTTGCTATCGATGGGCTTGAGGGGGACGATGTGAAGAAGAGAATAGCCTCCAAAACAGAGCACATTGTTGATGTTATGAATACAGACATTGACTGTGCATGTCTTTCGGTTGTGGCTTTATTTCAACCCGTTGCATGGGATTTGCGCTTTACCCTCAGTATGCTCAGAATTTCTGGTCATTACGAGAGAATCAGCGACCTTGCTCAGGAAATAGCAATGTACACGATAAAAAGCGGTTTTGAGGAAGCAATCAAAGAATTCAAGAAGATGGAGAAAAATATCGAAAAAATGTTCAACCTCATAGGCGATGCACTGAAGACAGGTAACACAAAGAAACTGAAGGATAAACTTGGTAGACTTGATGACGTTGTTGACAGACATTATGTCGAGTCGATTGAGCTGATAGTGAAAACTACAAAGTCAAACCCGGATTTAATAGAGGACATGGTCGACATGGTTCTTATTGCAAGACATTTTGAAAGAATTGCTGATTTGCTCAGTAAAATTGGTTCAAGGCTGATATTCATAGAAGAGGGTAGAAGAGTCTGGATTAAGTAAAAAAATTTTCATTAAAAGGTTTTTATGGACATCAAAAAACTCGCTGGTTTTCTGGATGATTTTCTTGGAATTAATGAATGGGATGACCGATCCATAAATGGATTGCAGGTCGAGGGAAGGCAGGAAGTCAATAAAGCCGTTTTTTCGGTTGACGCCTGTATGGATGCATTCCATATGGCAAAAGAAGAAGATGCGGATATTCTTGTTGTCCATCATGGTCTTATATGGGGTGGAATTGACTGTGTTAAAGGACTGATTAAGAGACGTTTGAAATTCCTACTTGAAAACGAGATTTCCCTCTATGCTGCTCATCTACCGCTTGACGCCCATCCTGAGATTGGAAATAATGCAGAGCTATTGAAGATTGCTGGGGCGGACATGGAAGAACCCTTCGGCACATATCATGGAAGACAAATAGGTTACAGCGGTTCTTTCAGAGATCCGGTATCGCTGGATGAATTAAGTGAGGCTTTGAGCAGAGAACTCAAAACAAACCCGAAAATTCTGAGATTTGGCAAAGAAGAAGTGATGAAGGTTGCAGCAGTTTCAGGAGGAGGAAGTTTTGCAGTTCCCGAAGCTGCTGAGAAAAAAATTGATGTGCTGATTACAGGAGAGGCTGAACACAGTGCATATCACACAGCAAAGGAGTCTCAGCTGAATGTCATTTTTGCGGGGCATTACGCAACTGAAACTGTTGGAGTGAGGGCGTTGATGGGTGTTGTTAAAGATAGATTCGACATAGAGGTCGAATTTTTAGACATCCCCACTGATCTGTAATCCGATTTTGAATTGAGAAAAAGTATCGAAAAAATCAGATGATACCAGATTCTGATAGCTTATCTGGAAGATAAACATCCGTCACATAATCCAATCCATACTTTGCCAGAGCCTGCTGTTCTGATTTTTTGTTAAGTTCAAGCTGCAAATTCACTTCCTTTTTCCAGAAATCACTGTCGAATCTCGGGTCAGTGAGAATTGAGCTCAGTGCCTTTATGTCTTTGTCTGTAAGTTTATCCGATGGCAAATCATATCTGATGATGTCAGTTGGCATTATTCCTATAAATTTTGCCGGAGGTGTTGCAAGGTATTCAGAAAGGTGGGCTGATTTGATCGAACCGTAAGCAATGGAAGCATAGATTCTGTAACTCCACGGGTCACCATCTGTGAAAACCACGACTGGCAGATTAAGTTCGGTGTTAAGACGTTTGAGTAATCTTCTCGTGCTTCTTGCGGGCTGTCCCTTGAGATGGACAAGTATAGCATTAAATTTCTCATCAAAGCCATTCTCAACCAGCCTGTCTCTCATACCTCCGGTCTCAATTGCAATCACGAATTTTGCATCATGGTTGACGAAGTCAATCCTGTCGACATTGATTGGAATCTGGTAACCCCCTTCACCCACGTCATCCTGACAGTGTATTTCTTTGACACCTCTTCTTGTCTCTTCTCGAATCCTTAGAGGCCCTATAACTGTTGCGCCGTCTTCCTCAGGTCTTATATGAAAATGCTCTCGCTGAAAAACCGTGAGGATTTCCAAATCCTCTATAAGCCTGTCGCTTTCCTGCTGTTCATTGAATTTACCCTTTTCCCAGTTTTCTGAGATGTAATAAAGCTCTCTGAGTGTTGAGGATCTGTTCTGGTTTAACTGCTCCTTCAGAAAATCAATAACATAAGCCATCCTCAAAAGCTGGTAAGCTCCCTTGACGGCTTTTGCCGACCTTACTGACTTTCTGTCGCCATAAACCCATACTTCGCTATCCTCATTGAACTCAATGTTGTGTTTTGTTCTTGTTGCTATTCTGAGTTCCGGAATTTTTCCTTCTCTCATCTGTTCGTACATATCTTCTGCAATTCCAATCATTGCCTCAAGGCATTTTTCTTCCATTCTCAATGTAACCACCTTTGCTCAAAAATTATGAATTCATCTCTGTAACTTCTCCTCCGGCAAGCTCGAACTCCTCCACACCCTCAATCATGGGTTTTTTATTGATGATCTTCCCTTTAATCCTGTAAAGAAGAGTGGCTGTATCTTCAGGATTAATTGTTACATTCCACTTCAGAGTGCTGTACGAAGATTGAATTATTTTTGCATCTGAGGCTTCAACCTCACCGCTGCAGATTTCGTAAATCTTTAGTTCTTTCCTCGAATTTGTAAAATTGGATATTTTCAGATTGACCTCCCTGTATTCATCATTCTCTGAAACCAGTCTCTCAATGTGTACCTTTCCGATTATCTTTGCGACAATTCTATCAACGTCGATCTCATCTTTCTCAAGAATCTGACACACCTTTCGAGCGAGTAGAGGCAGAACAGCACTCAAAACATCTTCTTTCTTTCTCTTCTTTTTTAATCGTTCTTTTCTTTCCACATATTCTTTCAATTTACGACCGAGTTCCTGAAGAGCAAGTCTGATTTCATCTGCTATCTCCGGGATGTAAGATACAGCTTCCTTCGACTCCGAAGTATAGGGGACGTTCGTAGATGCTATGTGAACCATCAAAACTGCGGGACAGACTGGCAATTCACCTTTTGACTGCTGCATACCATAATTTCTCCAGTTAACGCTTTCAACAGCCCTTGTTATAGCGCATCCTCCCTGCTGGTACAGCAAAGGTATTTTGTTTGCATACCTGAGCAGAGTCATTTTTTCGCTTGCTATCTCACCCCCGTAGACAATACCCGCTTCAACGAGAAAAGGATGTCCAGAGTAAACCTTTGGCTTTCTTGTTACCGCATATACCCATTCTCCTCTGTATTCTGCCATAAGGCTCTTCATTATGAGGCTTTCGCCTATTGGAGAAAGACAATCTGTTGGTGGTGGAAGAAAGTCCGTGTTTTTGAAGGCTTTCAGCAGCCCGATTACCTCCTCCCTGCTTAACTTCCCCGGATTCTGTTTTCTGTCAAGCCCGGCCCTTTCAATAACATCCTGAGCTATCTTATCGCCCACTCTCACGAATTCATCCTTTAAAAAGGATTTCAGATCCTTTGAATCAGTCTGTCTCAACATAGCCATGAGAGTTCCGAGCTCTATGCCGTGAGGATGTGGTTTGATTTCCCTTGTTGCCTGAGGGAGTTCCTCTGAGACACGCTTAAACTCGAAGATATCTCCTTCAGTGTCGATGAATGTGATTTTTGTGTGTGGATTCACCACTGATGTCTCTTTGAGATATTCAAGAACGCTCTGTTTCCTCTCTTTGACGTAAATCCCAGACACTTCGAGCTCAACTCTTGTTCCTCTTGCTCTGTGCCAGTCAACGAATTCTTCTTTAACTATTTCGGGCTCATTTTTTCTTGTATTAATATAGAGCTCTATCCTCTGTGCTTTTTTATCCGGAGAAGTTTTGGATATAATTACTGCGGGTTTTCCCGTGGTCAGTTGAGCATAAAGAACTGCTCCAGAAATTCCAATTCCCTGCTGACCCCTGCTCTGACGAATAGCATGAAATCTGGAGCCATAGAGTAACTTTCCAAAAATTCTGGAAATCTGTTCCTTCACAATACCGGGACCGTTATCCTCCACTGTTACCTTTAGATTATCATTTCTATCAATTTTAAGAAAAATGTCGGGAAGGATGTTTGCATCCTCACATGCATCGATGCTGTTCTCAACAGCTTCTTTCACACATGTAATAAGACTCTTAGATGGGTTTGAATAGCCGAGTACATGCTTGTTCTTCTCGAAAAACTCTGCTATGCTTATTTCTCTCTGTTTTTTTGCGAGTTCCTCTGCTATCATCAGATTTCCGCTCCGACCACAGTCTGGGTCTTGGTGATACCCTCAAGCTCTCTGATGGTATCCACTGTCTTATTCAGGTCGGATAAGCTGTCAGCCTGTATTATTATTACAAAATCGAATTCTCCAAATACATGGTAAATATCCCGAATGTTCTTCATCTTCTTAACGTCGTTGTAAACCTTTTTTTCGTTTCCGGGGGAAACATTTACCATTGTTACACCGATTACCATGTGGAAAGATTGTATTCATGTATTTTAACGTTTTCGCCTAAAACAAATCTGAGAAAAAGGAATACAGCCCGAACAGTGAATTCACAACCCCTAACTTCAGAGAATTGAAAAAACCAACTCCTTTGATTTTTATTTTACCGTCTCTGTAAGCTCCCTCAACAGTGATTTCACCATTAATTATGGCATTCAAAGTTCCAGTATCGGTAAAAACTCTCACTGATGGATTACTAACTTCTCCTTCNCCCGCCTCATCCACTTCTCCATCCACCGTTATCGCATGATATACTTCCTGCCCCAGATTGAAGTTAATTCTTTCATTTGCAACCATCCTGGAGATGAAAGGCATTGCACCAACCTCTTCCAGCAGCCGATTAATCTTACTTACTGTCTCATTTTCTCCATTTTTTCCATGAAAAATACTTTCATTCGCTTTCCACATAGCTTCAGTAGTGTTACTGTATCCACCAAAGCCTGCCCACCCGTGTTCAACACAGTCCCAGCAACCTGTGTAGTAGTTCATCAAGCATACCATTTCTTCTTCTTTGCAGTTTTTCTCACAATCTTCTCTCGAAATAAATTCCCCATTTTTTGGGACGCAGACTGGTACAAAACAGTTACAGCATACCGGACAGCACGATTTCCCCGCTTCACATCCAGATGGAGTTGCCAGAGGATCACATTTCTCTCCCTTGTTTCTGTCAATTTTCCTGTTGCCACAGCAGCACCTGTCCGGGCAGACGTTCTTTCCACAAACTTTCTCAACCACATCATCAATATTTTGCTGGGTAACACCAGCATTAGCCCCATATGTCCCAGATTTATCCATTATTCCGCCATCACCATCATTTAAACCCATCATGTGACCTGCTTCGTGGGCAAAATCGATGCATCTTTCCCCATCCTCTGTATCAGTGCTCATTATGTCAGACCACCATCCTTTGATTGCCGCTCCAGTAGAGGTACCTTTCATATACCCTCTGTGCCTTTCCACGAGATCTGACGTCTTCGGGTCAATATTCCCTTTTTTCACTTCCTCGAGAATGGATTCATTGGCAGAATATGGCGGATTGGTATTATAATCTGTAACTTCTATACAGTGGTAATTTCCTGCTGAATCACAATCCTGTACTCTTTTCCAATCAACTTTCACCCTGAATATGCATTTACAATCCCCGTATGTACTTGGAGAACCATCACTTCCGCTCCATTCGTCCTGTATCTCATCCACAGCATTGATAATATACGAATCCGTTGCCTCTGCCCCCACAAACGCAAGCCGTAGAGTGATGGTGATATAACAATCGTCAGGGTTGTTATCACACTCAGTAGCTTTTTCTGCTGAAGCTGAATTGCATGAACTCACCAGATACAGAATAATGAGGGTAAAGAGGGCTGGCCTGAGAAATCTTTTTAGCATAAATTTAATTAATAAAATTATATAAAAAGTTTACCACTCATCCCTCTCCTCAGCTTATTCAATAACTCTGCAAGCTCAACAGTACCCTTTCTTATATCATATTCCAGATTGAAAATTTGATTGAACTTATCAAAGTTTACGTTGTAGCTGAACTCGGGCTGAATCTTCTCAATAAAGGCAATATCAACTTCAGGATTAATCTCCTGTCTGATCAGCTCTGCAAGCTCTCTAATAGTTAAGTTCTCACCACCAACGTTGTATACCTCCCCACCCTGACATTCGGATAGAAATGCTCTTGCAGCATCTCTCACATGAACGAAAGGCCTCCAGTTATCGCCCTTACCAAACACTGTCAGGTTATAACCGAGCATGCACCTCAGCACAAAATAATTTACAACTAAATTGAATCTTATTCCGGGGCTGTAGCCATAAACCGAAGCCAGCCTTAAAATTTTCACATCAAGCCCATAATCTCTGTTATAACCCAAACACACCTCTTCAGCCCTCTGCTTCGACCTTGAATAGGGATTCAGCGGATTTACCTCATCCTCTTCTCTCAAATTGTCACCAATTCCATAGATATTGCATGTTGAGGCAAACACCACATTTGTATCCCTCTTTCTCGCCTCCTCAAGAACATTTATTGTTCCTTCAAGATTTGTAGATTCGACATCGCCCACAACCTCGTCAAGCATTCCCGGAGTGGTGGGCAGTATTGCAGCAAGGTGTATGACCGTATCAACATCATTGAATGCTTCTCTGATGTCCTCCTTTTTTCTCACATCCCCCCACAGGAAATCCGCATGATTCAGATAAAATAAATTCAGGGGATTCGATCCAGAGAGGTTATCAATGATTCTGAATTTCATTCCTTTTTTGATTAAAAGCTCTGAAATAGCTGTCCCAATGTATCCGTTTCCACCTGTAATGAGTATCATTTCATCCTATGTCCTTCTGGTACTCTTCAAATCCCTTTTTCATCAGATTCTGAACTGCAATAAACGTATTTTCAACGCCTCTCTCGATGCTGAATTTCGGACTGAAGCCAAGACTTCTGAGTTTACTCACGTCATAAGAGAATTCCCTCTCTTTCGCCTCTCTCGCATCAACAAAAGAGATATTAACTCCTGTTCCCTGTTTTTCTGCAATTCTTTTTACAATTTCTGCCAGTTCTTTTACGCTGATTGAATACCCGCTCCCGGCATTGAATACCTCACCATTTGCTTTTGGATTGATTGCAAGCTTATATATTTCAACAACGTCGTCAATGTGGATAAAATCCCTTTTCTGCCTGCCACTTCCATGAATGGTAATCGGTTTGTTATTCAGGGCTTTCTGGATGAAATTCACAACAACTGTTCTCCATTTTGGATAAGTCCCGACACCATAGATGTTTGTAAATCTGAAAATGGTCGTTTTAATGCCATGTGAATTGTGGTAAGCCCTGCATAAAGCCTCGCAGCTTGCCTTCATCGCTCCATACGTATTGAGTGGATTGGGGGGCATCTCTTCTCTTGCCACACTGCCGCTGATGTTGCCGTACACTGCCGCGCTTGAAGGATAAACAAAATACTCAACGCTATCAAGCGTCTGCTCAAGAATGTTCATTGTACCCCAGAAATTTACTCTTAAAGCCTCTTCCGGATTATTATTACAGAAAACAACACCGGAAATTGCAGCAAGATGATAAACAATCTCAACATCCCTTAACAATCTATCAATATCCTTATCACATATATCTCCGTAAACGAGCTTAACTCTTCTGTCCTTCTTAATCAGATTAAAATTCTCTTCTTTCCCCACAAGAAAATTGTCAATGCCGATTATTCCGTAATCTGCAAACTTTTCATCTTCCAGCAATCTGTTAATAAGATGTCCACCGACATAGCCAGCCGCACCAGTAACGAGAATCATCCAATCACCGTATAAACACATCAGCATGAGATTTGATTGTGTCAGAATACTTCTGAAGTTTCTCTATAACCACAGGAAGTGTTTTTGCCATCTCAATATCTTTGGGTTTGATTATCCTCAGAAACTTGCTGTTATCAAATTTATACTCACTCTCTTCTTTCTCCTTTCTTGGATTTGGAATAAAGTTAATTCCGGGTGAGCTTCCAGTAATCTCTTCAGCTGCTTTATTCAGTTCCTCTGCCAGCTCCTTTATTCTGACATACTCTACAAGCTGATTGTAAACCTCGTATCTGCCATCGTTTCCCTTTCTCGCAATGTTAACAAGGCTCTGACACGCATCCTCCAAGCTGATAAAGGGTTTAATCTGCATACCCGAGCCATAAACAGTGAGCGGATAGTCTGCGAGAATCATTGCAGTCCATCTGTTAAACAATGTACCAAAGTAAAAGTCAATGTCAAACCTTGTTGCAAGTAAATCATCAAGGGCAGTCTCCTCAGTCTCAATACCGTAAACGATGCTCGTCCTCACATCACTGCACGGCAATCCAAGATGCATATTCATCAGCCACATGTTTACGGCATCAAAACCCTTTGTAACGTGGTAGAAACTTGAAGCTATATTCGGAAAAGGTAGCACATCTTTATTGCCCTCTCCATCAACAACCTCCATAAAACCCTCGGGTATGTGGAGATTTGGCGCACCATAAATCCCCGTTGTTGTTGTCTCAATAAAGTGTGTGTCATTTAAGTTCTCCTCCCTTAAAGCCCATAACAGGTTGAGCGTGCTTAAAACATTGTTTTTCTGGGTATAGTACGCTTTGTCAAGACTGATATGGGAATAAGGGGCTGACGGCTGTGCAGCAAGGTGAACGATTATTCCTGGCTTCAGTGTCTTTATCAGCGTTCTTGTGAATTCTTTATCAGCAAGATCACCTTCAATGAAACTTATATTCCTGAATCCCAGTTCTTCAGACTTCTTTAGTCTTTCCTTAATCGAAGCCACTGGCACCATACTACTGGAACCTATCTCTTCCACCCACTTTCTTCTTCCGAAGTTGTCAACACCAATAATTCTCTCGTCAAACTCAACTGCAAACTTCAACATCGTGGGCCAGCCCATATATCCATCCGCGCCTGTTATCAGAATTGTCATTTTGACACCTTACTACTGATTGTAGTAGTAAACTTTATAAATTTTTCTTCCAATCCTTAGTAATGGAAATAATGGAAGGTATGAGGAAACTCGGTTTAAGTCATCATCAGGCTAAAGTTCTTCTCGCTCTTCTCAGATGTGGAGAGGCAAAGGCATCTGACCTCAGTGAGTTGAGCGGTGTTCCGAGTGCCAAGATATATTCTGTTCTGGATCAGCTTGTCGATGCTGGAGTGGTCGACAAAAAACCCGGGAGACCAATAAGGTATAAAGCCAAACCCCCCGAAGAGATTTTTGAAAGACTGAAGCAAAATACGAAATCTATTCTGGAGAAAAAACTCCGGATGTTTGACGAAGTGCGAAATGAATTGCTTGCAGGCATGGATAAAATTTATTCTCCCCGCGAAACGGCTTCTAAAGACCTCGTGAAAGTGGTTAGAGTTGGAGAAGCTTCGGAAAGAGAAACCCAGCTCATGTTCAACGAAGCAGAAAATGAAATCAATATTATCTCGAAAAGTCTTGAATACTATCCTAAAATCAGAAACGAGCTCATAGAAGCGGAATCAAGAGGGGTAAAGATCAAAATTCTGCTGCTGAAGGACAGACTCTCAGATTCAAGCAGGGTGATTCAGGAGAAGATTCTGGAGTTGATAAGAAGAGACCTGAAGGCAGAAGTTAAGTTGAGTAAAACCTCATTGCCATTGCGAGGAGCAATAATTGACCCAAGTTATGAGTACAAATCCGGGAAGGCAATTTTTGTCGTTGAAGATAGAAATACTCCCCTATACCTGAGAGATGCGGCAATAACCAACAATCCGAGTCTTGTTGCGGGTATAAAGAAGTATTTTGACCTGATATGGTTATATGAGTCTGAGAGCTGAGAATTGATGTTAGAATAATACAGATACAGGGTTTAACGATTCCATCATTATGATAGTTAAGTAAATGATTTATTAATGTAGTCGTTAATCTGTTTATATAACCTTCAGGTGATACTGTTGCCCCAATGTGAACACTGCGGAAAAGAAGTATTTCTTTCATTTCAGTGCAGAGAGTGCTACGGTTTCTTCTGTGAGGAGTGCCAGCCCCCTCATGTTCACAGATGTCAGAGACTCGAAGTTCAGAAAAACGAAGTTAAACCTGAAAGTCATTCTGAGACCAATCATATTCTGAAAGCAGGGATTGAGGAGATAACTGAAACCGGGAGTAGAGAAAATAAGGACGGGGTTACAGAAGCCACACAGGAGAGCCAAGATATGTCGATACCTGAAAGAAGTGAAACAACGTCCGAAAAAACCATTTCTGAAGTACAAAAAGTGGAGAATCCCGGAAGTACTGCCGTCACAGAATCAGAATCAGTAAAAGAACCAAAAGTTGCAAAAGAGACAATTCTGACGATTTTTATTATGTTGCTTATAAGTGTGAGTCTGCTTGGCGGTATTAAATTTGGATATCTGTCTTCGCCTTATCTGGAAGATGATAAAATTTCATATAACGGGGAAAGTTCCCACACAGCAGTGATTGAAACCACACAGGTGTCTCAAACCCCTAATCCAACTCCAACTCCGGACATAACTGAGAACCTGATTATTATGCTTGAGAGTTACGGTTTCTTTGCAATTCAGGATTTTGATGGTATCAGATTGAGCATAAAATTTGAAAATAAGAATAGTAATCCATTGAAAGTCTATGTCATGCAGGCAAGAACAGGCAGCGGGGTATTCATGTTTAACGATGATAGAAAATTGAAGAGACCGCTTGATGAGTTTAACATAACCTCTTCAGGAGCGATCTCGAGAGAGTACTTCATTCCAAAACTCAAGCTGCAGGAGATAGAGGGAGATATGCTGACAATTGAAATGGAGGTTGTCTACGGGAGTGCGGTGAAAAGAATCGTGTCCTCTCTTGAAATGGAAAAAGGTAAAACTGCAGAAACACAACCAATAATTTAAATACCAGATATGCCAAAATCTAATCGGGTGAGGATAATGGGTTTTGTTGAAAAGTTGCTTGGCAAACCTGAAAGAATACCTGTCGAACAATATGAAGAGCTCAACCTCAGCGAATATGAGGCTGAAATCACTGGAGAAGCTGATATGTTTGTAAGAGTTGCTGAGATTGCTGGAATAAACGAAATATCTGAAATAAGAAGGCAGATTTATGAAGGCAACGTTGTTGTAGCAGATATTGCATTCCTGAAACATGACAAGCTGACGACTGATAGAATCTTGAAGGATTTAAGACAGCTATCCGAGGATGTGAACGGTGATATAGTAGGTCTGGGCGAAGAATACGTGATTATCACCCCCACAGGGGTCAAAATCGATAGAAATAAAATAAGAGGAGCCAGAAGATAATAATGGAATGCCCTTCCTGCGGAGCGGAACTGAGGGTTGTTACCGAGTTATACAATACGCCCCATTTTGGCGATGTTTTTATTTCATCTGTTTCCTGTGACTGTGGTTTCAGGCACTCTGACTCTTTTGTTGTCAATGTAAACGAACCGGTGAGGTACACTATTGAAATAAACTCAAATAATATTTTCGCCAAAGTAATCAGGTCAAGTTCTGGAACGATAAGGGTTCCTGAAATTGGGGTAATGATGGAGCCCGGAGTAGCATCGCAGGGATTTATTACCAACATTGAAGGCATTCTCTTCAGATTTGAAGAAATGGTGAAAGTTGCAAAGAACTGGAATTATGAGGATGAAGAAAAGACCAAAAAGTGTGACTGGATTCTCAAAAAAATCAGGAATACTCTTGAAGGGAATGAAAAATTGACCCTGATTATTGAAGATCCGCTTGGAAATAGCTTAATTGAATCAAAAGAGGCTGTTAAAGAGACTCTCAATGAAAAAGAAGCATCAAAATTGAAGAAGAGTATAACGATTTTATCAGAAGAAGATTTGTAATACCATAGAAGAATTTAATTAACGATTACCCTGCATCACTTTATGATTGATGAAATTGAAGTTACAAAAGCTATAACAGAAAAATACTTCGAGAAGTTTCTGAGTGGAATAAGATGCGATGTGGCGATAGTTGGAGGTGGACCTTCAGGACTTGTTGCAGCATCGATTCTCGGGAAAAAAGGTTTTAATGTAACCCTGTTCGAGAAAAAACTCAGCCTTGGAGGAGGAATCTGGGGTGGAGGAATGATGTTCAATAAGGTTGTTGTCCAGAAGGAAGCCACACAGATTCTTGATGAATTTAACATCAGTTACGAGGATTGCGGCAATGGTTATTTTGTTGCTGATGCGATTGAGCTTTCAGGAGGCTTGATATACAATGCTTCGAGAAATGCCAGAATTTTCAATCTGACAAACGTTGAAGATGTTATGGTGAAGGATGGTCGCATGACAGGTTTAGTTGTGAACTGGGCGGCAGTTGAGATGGCGAAGCTGCATATAGACCCTCTGACAATCTCATCCAGAGCAGTGATAGATGCCACCGGACATGACGCAGCAATCTGCACGATAGCATCAAGAAAAACTGGAAAATTCAATCTTGCCGGAGAAAAGTACATGAACGCAGAATTGGGTGAGAGGGGTGTTATTGAGAGAGCATCTGAAGTCTTCCCGGGTTTATATGTTACAGGTATGTCTGTGGCAGCAGTTTATGGATTGCCGAGGATGGGCCCAATTTTTGGTGGAATGCTGCTGAGTGGAAAGAGGGTGGCTGAGATCGTGGAGAAAAATCTGAAGTAATCCTCTCTTTAATAAAGAAAATTTTAAATTCCTCTTTTAATCAGGATTTTTGTGGAAGGAGAGGCTTTTGCAGCAGGAACGGTTATTAATGCTCTCGCAACGGGAAAAGGATGTGCATTTGGACTGAATTTGAAAACTGAGGTTAGAATCTCTGTTGAGAACGATTTGAAAAGATGTATTACCATTGAAAACGGAATAGAGAATGAAAATAAAATGGTGGACAGAATTTTACTCTCTTCCGGTATAAAGGGTGTTGTTGAGATTAAAAGCGAAATTCCGAGGGGTTGCGGTCTGGGAAGTAGCAGCGCATTCATGAATGCTCTCCTGACCTCTGCTTTTAAATTGAGAAGAGAGAAGCTCGATGCATACCGTATTTTAACCGCAAATGCCAGAATATCACTTGAAATGGGAATCAGCTATACCGGGGCTTTCGATGATGCTGCTGCATCTCTGCTCGGTGGTTTCTGCCTATCTGACAACATGAAAATGAAACTTTACAGAAGAGATGTTATCAAGGGTGACGCAGTTGTCTTGATTCCAAGGTGGGCGCGGGGAAAGGTCTGCCTTGAAGATATCAGGAAGAATCCCACTGAGGTTGAAAAAGCTTTTAAGGAAGCTTTTGATGGAAATTACATGAGTGCGATGGCTTCAAATTCAAGTTATTATTGCAGAATCCTGAAGTATCCCATGGCACCTGTCGAAACCGGATTTAAGAAGAATATACCAGTCGGATTATCAGGAAATGGTCCAGCCTATGTTGCATTTGGTAATAGGAAGAATTTAAAAGAAATTGAGAATATCTGGATTGATTATGGAAAAGTAATCAGAACCGAACTTGTCACCAAACCTGCCAGTGACGTGCAGATTTCGGAAAATTTGTTTATCAGAAACATTAATTAAAAATAGATGGCTCAATTTTCATCAGTGGTTGAAATAAGAGAGATAATCGCAAGAAGGCTTAAAGAATTTGAGAGACTCGGTAAAACCGGGGTTGCAGATTTTGACTTCGCTCCCTTCATCAATCTCAAATTTAAATCGACACTTCAATCCGAATTTGCATTCTGCATATCCACTGCCAACTCCTCTGCAATCTCAGGCTTGAAATTCCAGAAAACCATAGAGCATGCAAATCTGAATGAACTCTCTATCAGTGATTTTGAGGAGTTACTCAGGTCTTCAGGCGTGAGATTCCACAGAAAAAAAGCAGTCTTTATTGAAGAAGGTATAAATAATTTTGATAATATTCTAAACTATCTTGATTCTTCGGAAGCGAGGGATAAGCTTGTAAGAAACCTTAGAGGATTCGGATTGAAGGAGGCAAGTCATTTTTTAAGAAATATCGGGAGGAAAGACATAGCAATTATCGACAGACACATAATCCGGTATCTTGCGAAGGAAAATCACATAACAGAGCCATCCAGAGTATCCTCGAAAGTGTACATTGATTGTGAATCTGCCCTCAGAGAGGTTGCCGCTAAAAGAGGAATGAGTCCTGCAGAACTTGATTTATGGCTCTGGTATGGGGAAACCGGGAAAGTTTTAAAATAATTTATTCGGATTATAACTGATGATTCACAGAGATTGGCTCGTGAATTTGCTTGAAGAGAGAAACTTTGATGAAATTCTCGAGGGTAATCTTAAAAAAATCTCAACAGGACTGATAACTTTCCTGTATGAAGATGATTTTCTGATTTTCAGAGCAGGTGAGGCACTGGGACTTGTTTGCTCTCAAATTGAGAAAGATGATGAAGAATTTGTAAAAATCATTTTGAGGAGGTTATTCTGGCACCTGAACGATGAAAGCGGAGCATACTGCAGGGGTGCGCCGGTTGGAATTGGGGAGATAGGAAGAACATGCACCTTCTCTTTTGAAGGCTTCAAAAACATGCTGGTTTCGTTGCTTGATAATGAAGAGGTTGAGCTGAAGTTTGTGATTTATGCTATTGGCAGAGCTTCACAGAACATCAGAGATGCTTACCCTGACCCCGTAGAAAAACTGCTGAGTTTTCTGAGTTACGGGAGTGCAGAAATCAGAGGCTATACTGCATGGGCGCTTGGTGAGTTTGATGCGGATACTGTATCTGAGTTACAGAAATTAAAAGATGACCTGTCCGTTGTCAGGTTTTATGATGGAGAGTTCAGGGAGAAGAGTATTAAGGAGATAGTAGAGGGGGCTTTGAATAAGATAAAAGTTCAGAAACTTAATTCAGAATTATAGTTACTGACTGAACCCAGCAAACTCTCAACAACAATCAGATTTCGAATAAATCCCACACACTTATATACACCCAAAATAAGCGTCCCTGATGGCAACGGGAATAGTTTATCACCGGAGGTATCTTGACCACGAGCAGAGCCCTGACCACCCGGAAAGTAGGGAAAGGCTTGCATACACCATAGAACACTTCAATAAAATCGGACTGTTCGATAATCCAGCAATAAAAGTTCTTGAACCAGTTGTTGCTTCTCCAAAAGACGTGCTTGAAGTTCACCATCCCAGATACATAGAGTTTCTGAGGAAAGAGAGTGAGAAAGGTGGAATCATTGATCTGGATACTGCTATTCCAGTTGGACTTTTTGACATCGCACTGCTTGCCGCAGGCGGGGCAATTAAAGCTGCCAGCTCTGTTCTGAATGGTGAGGTTGATAACGCATTTGCGATGATTCGACCTCCGGGACATCATGCCCATCCTCGCACTGGAGCTGGTTTCTGCTACCTGAATAACATTGCTATAGCTGTGAGATGGTTGCAGAGGAATGGTATTGGGAAGGTAATGATTCTGGATTTCGATGCTCATCACGGAGATGGTACTCAGAAGATATTTTATGAAGATGACTCTGCTCTTTTTATCTCACTGCATCAGGTGCCGTTGTATCCGGGCACCGGATACCCGAATGAATACGGGGCGGGCAGAGGGAAAGGTTTCACTGTCAATGTTCCTCTACCACCCGGGGCGAGTGATGAATGCTACATGCTTGCTTTAAATGAAATCATCAAGCCGATTGCAGAGGAATTCAACCCTGAGTTTATTGCGGTCTCAACTGGCTTCGACAACCACTTTACTGACCCGCTCACAAACCTTGCAATAACAACGGAGGGTTATGCAGAGGTGATGAAAGAGGTAGTAAATCTTGCAGAGAAGCTCTGTGGTGGCAGGATATTTGCGGTTCTTGAAGGTGGTTACAGCGTAAGAAAAGGATTACCATTCACGATTACTGCAGTGGTCTCTGTTCTGGCTGGCATTGATGGGGTCAGGGATTCAGAGGAATACATCCATGAGCTTGACTGGGTCAGGAGAGAGAATGCAATTGAAACCGTTGAGAAAAATATTGAGGCTGTTAAAAGATATCATTCAAAATACTGGAAAGCATTTCGTAAATGAGAGAATACAGACTGGATAGAGACATTCTCGAACTCTGGGACAGGTATAATTTAGCTGAGAACGTTAGGAAACACTGTATCGCTGTCGCAGAACTTGCTGAGAAAATAGCTGTAGCATCAAATGCAGATGTTGACCTTGTGGTGAGGGGGGCGCTACTTCACGATATCGGAAGAGCGGTTACACACGACCCTTTTCTCCATTTCGTTAAGAGCGGAGAGATACTGAGAAAAGAAGGTTTCGATGATAAAATTGTTAAAATCGCAGAGAGGCACTTTTCAGCGGGTATGAGCAAGGAAGAAGCTGTTTTTTTTAAAGTCCCGAAGGGAAATTACATGCCAGAGACACTGGAGGAGAAAATTGTATCCTTGGCAGATAACCTCATATTCGGCTCAAAACCTGAAAAATTCGAAAAATTTTTGAGAAGGCTGGATGAAATTGCCATTAACAACAGGAATCACAAGTGGTTTATTGAAAGAACAAAAGAGAGAGCATTGAAGATGAAAAGTGAGATTGAGGCAATCAGTGGATTGAAATTCTGATGTGGTTATGGAAGACATTCATTCGAAGATAATTTGGGCAGAAAATACATTTGAGAAATCTGGCGAACTCATTCTGAGCAACATTTCAGAATTGCTGAGAGGTCTCGATGAGTGCATTGAGCGAACATATAACTGCATGGAAGAGGTTGGTATCTTAAAGGAGTGCTCAGAATGTGCAGAGAGGACAGGAAGCTGCTGCGGAAGGGGGATTGAAAACAGGTATGACAGGACTGTTCTGCTGATTAATCTTTTGATGGGAGTTAAAATACCATCTGAAAGAGAGCAGGATGGATGCTTCTTCTTGGGTTCGAAAGGTTGTAAGTTAAGAGCCAGAGAAGTCTTATGTGTTAATTACCTCTGTGATAGAATCTGCAATAACATTGAGCATGAAAAAATAGTAGAATTGCAGAATGTTGCCGGAGAGGAACTTGATACTCTCTTTGCTCTGATAAATGAGATAAACAGAATTGTCCGGAGTCTTGATGATGGTGATAAATGATTCAGGAATTTCAATTGCGAGAAGGAAAGTTATTGCAAAATTACATCCAGATGAAAGAAATTTTTTAATTGAAGTCTGCAGAGAAGTTGGAGATTCAGCAGGTGAACTGCCAGTTCTCTATGCGGGTTCAGGTGGCAATGTTGAGCACGCTGTCCTGCTGGGCAATAATCTGGTTTTTGTTGATTCACACCTGCCTGAAGTAACTCTTGCAGAGATTAGAAATAATATCGAGAAATTTGGAGGAGATATAGCAGGTGAGACGAGGAAAGGAGTGCTTGGAGGAGGTGGAAAACATAAAATAAATTTTTCAATTGAGAATGAGGAGTTTTTACTGACATATTATGCTGAAGATGCAACGAAAATTCATGAATTGAGACTGAAGGAACTGGAAAATGGATATTCTGTTTACTTCGTTAAAGTTCCTCTTCCTAAGGAGAACACAGTAAATTCCCTCACCTCTCCCACATCTCTCGGAAATGCACTCAGCAATCTTGTAACTGGTGGCTATTTTCTGGAGAGGGAGTGCCCACTTTGTTACAGCCTTGAACCGGACAAGCTCGGATTCAAAAAAATCACATCCGGGTTTATATCGGCACTCTCTATCTACTCAGAACCGGGAAATCTCTATAAGAAGGTCAGGAACGTTGATAGTCTTGTAGAATTGCTTGAAGAGGATAGAGAAAGGTTTTCTGAGAACTAAAAAAGTTATTTTATGGCATTCTTTACAAGAACATAGAATATTAAGATGAATGAGAATATCAGAGCTAAGAACATTTTAACTTTAAACTTCAGGTTCTGATTCCATCTTTGATAGGTAATCTTGTTCTCCATAACTGGACACCTCTCCAACCGGCATCTCTCGAGCTGGAATTTTTTGAATCACTTAATTAATACTTTGAGGCTGAAATAAGAAAAAGATTTGTTAAAAAGTTAAAATCATAATAATAATACAGGTAATATCGTCCTTCAGCTTTTTGAACAAATTCTGGTTACTGGAAATTCAGGAAAAATGTCAGAACTGGAAAAAAGTTATGCAATATTTACTGCGAGCAGATAAGCCACTGCTATAAAACTGAACATTGTGAGCAGATATACTTTCAATCTCAAAGGCATGGTTTTTGTTCGCCCTTCACATATTATTCTATCCTGCATGATCATTTTTTACCACCTCTCAATCATGGATGACTGAATTCTGTGAGTTTTGAATAGAGATATAAACCTTTGGAAATACTGTCAATCATTATTATGTGAAACTTTTAATTCAGAATAAAGACTTGATAGTTTGTTTACTCAAAAGAATAATCAGTTACAGCAAACAATTCCAAAAAATTTATAAAGTTAATAACTTCAAATTCTGCCGTTGATTAGGGAGGGAGGATAATAAAATGGCAGTCAGTTCTCTAAAATTATCTCGAAGAGATTTTATGAAAGTAACCGCTGCTGGCGTTGCTGTTGCCACAGGTCTTTTAAGATATGCAAAAAATAATAATTTCATCAAAAAGGCAGAAGCTGCCTCCGTAGAAGAGGCAAAGAAGGAGGGGGCAGAACTTGTAAAAACCGTATGTATTTACTGTGCCGTCGGTTGCGGAATTCTTGCAAAGGTGAAGAATGGCCACCTTGTAGGCATTGAACCATGGGTCAATCACCCTATTAACGGTGGAAAGCTTTGCTGCAAGGGAGCAAGTATAAATCACACGGTAACCTCCCCCAGAAGGCTCAGATACCCTGTAATAAAAAGAAATGGCAAATGGGAGAGAATTAGCTGGGAAGAAGCTCTTGATACAATAGCAAAGAAGATGATGGAAATAAGAGAGAAATACGGTCCCGATTCAGTATTCTTTGCAGGTTCTGCCAAGGTGAGTAATGAAGCTGCTTACCTTCAGCGCAAATTTATGGCGTTCTGGGGAAGCAACAACGTAGACCATCAGGCGAGAATCTGTCATTCAACGACTGTTGCTGGACTGGGTAACACGTGGGGATACGGTGCAATGACAAACAACTTCAATGATATGAGAAACTCGAGGGTTATTTTCTTCCTCTCAAATCCCGCAGAAGCGCATCCTGTCAGTTTCAGACACATCTTTGAGGCAAAGCAGAGGGGAGCAATTCTCATCTGCGCGGATCCCCGTTTCAGCAGGACAGCTGCGGTCAGTGATATTCACCTGCAGTTCAGAACAGGTACTGAGATTGCTTTAATCTGGGGAATTGCCCATGAAATCATCAAAAATGGCTGGTATGACAAAGACTTTGTTGAACAGAGGACACATGGTTTTGAGGAAGCAAAAAAAGTTATAATGCAGTACTCTCCTGAAGTTGCAGAAGATATCACAGGAGTTCCGGCAAGCCTCATCAGGAAGGTTGCGTACATTCTCGCAACAAACAAGCCCGGAACAATTCAGTATGCGATGGGTGCAACCCAGCACGAATACGGCTCACAGAACATAAGATCTTTTGCCATACTCCAGCTTCTTCTCGGTAACGCTGCCCAACCGGGTGGAGGAGTCAATGCATTCAGGGGACATGATAATGTTCAGGGTGCAACCGACATGTGCGTGTTAAGTCACACACTCCCATCCTACTATGGTCTGAGTGAGTCTGCATGGAAGCACTGGGCGAATGTTTGGAATGTTGATTACGAATGGCTCAAGAGCAGATTTCAGTCAAAAGACTTTATGGAAAAGAAAGGATTTACAATGAGCAGGTTCTCATGCGGTGTGCTTGCAGGAACGGATGCTTTTCCCGTGTGTGAGGATTTAACGATTGATCAGCCAAATAATATAAAGATGATATTCATGTGGGGACACTCAACTCCTGCCTTGGGTGACTTGAGATATGTTAAGAAAGCCTTTGAATCAGTTGAATTGCTTGTTTTTGTTGATCCATTTGTTGAAAGTGGTGCAGCACTGGCTGATCGCCCCGATGGAATTATTCTGCTTCCTGCAGCAACTGAATTTGAAGGGAGCGGGAGTGTAACAAACAGCGGGAGGCAGATTCAATGGAGGAATAAAGTAATCGACCCGCTTTATGATTCAAAACCCGACGTGTGGATTTTAATCAATCTTGTCAAAAATCTGGATAAATACGATGCAGGAATTTATCGAAAATTCACTAAGAATTATGGATATAAAACACCTGAAGAAATTACACCGGAAGATGTTCTTGACAAAGAAATACTGGTTGGAGCGAGAGCAATTGGCATGATAGGACAGAAAAGCTCAAGGTTGAAGAAACAGCAGGATTATGATTATACTTTTGACCCTGAAGATTGTAGAGCTAAAGGAGGACCATGTGACGGAGAATACTGGGGACTTCCATGGCCCTGCTGGAATGAAGAACATCCAGGCACACCAATCCTCTACAGAAACGATATACCAGTGTGGGAAGGCGGTCATGACTTCAGAGTAAAGTGGGGTACAGAATACAATGGTATCAGTATGTTAAGCGGCATTAATGGACATGATCAGGCAACAGTTGACGATGTTGTGTGGTCGAAGAACCTTGAAACAGACTACAAAGAAATTTTAGACCAGAACATGGTTCCTTCTGGCAGAGGGAGAGCCAGATTCTACGCATGGAACATGAAAGATACAGTCCCAGTGCACAGAGAGCCAATCTATACCCCGCGCAAGGATTTGATTGATAAATACCCGACCTACGATGAAAGTGTCTATGGGGAATTCCACTACAGAGTTCCGATTCTTTCAAGAGTTCTTCAGCAGGCATGCAAGAAGGTTAACCTCGCAGACCACTTTCCGCTTGCATGGACATCAGGAAGACAGGTTGAGCATCAGGGTGGTGGAGCAGGTACGAGAGCAAACAAAATACTCGCAGAACTGCAACCCGAGATGTATGCTGAAATCAATCCAAAGGATGCAAATGACAGAGGAATCAGAGATGGAGACCTTGTTGTCGTTGTAACACCAAGGGGTCTGGAATATGGAGCAGGCGTGGCAAAGGTTGTATGCAAGGCAAGAGTTACAGATGCTGTCCCACCCGGTTTGGTCTTCCTTCCATTCCACTGGGGTGGTGTGTTTCAGGGTAAATCATACCTCGACAGATTCCCTGTCATCGATGACATGGATACAAGACCACTTGTTGCAGGCGATTCCGCAAACATATCAAACTGCCCCGGATGGGATGTTGAAACGCAAATGCAGAATATAAAGTCAGGAATCTGTGATGTGATGAAATTCATTGAATTCAAGGAACCGTCAGGTCTTGAGGAGACCATGGACATAATTATGGCTGAAGTGAGAAAGAAAATGAAGGGGTGATTAAATGCCGCTGAAGTTTTTGGTTGACACTCATACAAATCTTTGTATAAAATGCAAGGCATGTGAAGCGATTTGCAAGAATTACAATGAGGTTCCCACAGGCATTTATAGAATCAAAGTTATTTCAATCAAAGAGGGGGAACCGGGTCAGTTGAACATCCCAATGCCCTGTATGCATTGCACAGACCCACCATGTCTTAAAGTCTGTCCAATGAACGCAATATCCAAACGGGCAGATGGAGTCGTTCTTGTTGACAAGGATAAGTGCATTGGATGTGGTTACTGCGCTTATGCATGTCCATTCGGTGCCCCTCAGTTTGAGGGAAGTGGGGCGTTTGGCAGCAAAGGTAAGATGGATAAATGTACCTTCTGTGTTCAACCCTATAATCAAAAAGATGATGGCAGGCTCATTACAAAAGAGCCCGTTCCGAGATGTGCAGTAGTATGTCCGACAGGAACTCTGCTGGGTGGTGAAATTACTGAAATCAACAGAGAATTCAGAAAGAGAGTTAACAGTTACATGTCAAAAGGCTTGATTGAAAGTATGTTTATGGTGTAGGTGGTTAATGATGAAGAGCATTATTGCGCTTGCCGTAGCTTTACTGGCTATATCTCCTCTTTTTGTTGGTATGGCTGTTACTGGAGTGATGGGTGGAAGTTATATCACCGACAACACCTTCCGACACTTCCCACCTGAAGAAAGACCGGTAAAATATGCTTTTGCAGATGAGCTGATTAAATATCTGAACAAAGTACTTCTACCTCTGCTTATTATTGCTGCATTCTTCGTGTGGATAATGACAGTTGCAGAGTACTACAAGTTCTACAAAATGTTCAAGCTTGAAGAGGCTCATGCACACGGAGGTGAAGAACATTGAAGGAATTGATCAGGTTCTCAACTGCACAGAGATCAGCACACTTTCTCGCATCAATTGCAGGCTTAACGTTACTGATAACAGGCTTACCAATTACCTTCTCCGACCAGCTGAGGTGGGTTATTGATGCTATGGGCGGTCCTGTGGTTTCAATGCTCGTTCACAGGATTGCTGGAGTCATCCTTGCTTTCACTCTCGCATACTTCGGCACATACTTTGTAGTCGAAAGACTTACAAGAGGCAGAGGCGACTCAAACATTACATTCACGAACCCAAAGTTCTTTCTGACCATCCCCACAGACATGATTGTTGACATGCTCTGGACGTTCAATCTTGCAAAGGAAAGACCCAAGTCGGGCAAGTACGACTGGATTATGGTAGCAGACATCCTTACTGTGCCCACGTTCTGTCTCGTGGAGGTCATAACCGGTGCATTGCTCTGGTTTCCGTTTCCTGTCCTTTCATTCAACCCCGGTCTTGTGCTTTTGATAAGAACAGTACACGTATGGGTAGCAGTCTTTGCGATATTCTTTGTATTTGCCCATGCCACAATACTTCACTGGACTCCGGGCAACTATCCTATAAACATGGGAATCTTCAATGGACTGATACAGAAACACAAAGCAGAAGGTGAATTTCCGGAGTGGATTCCGGTTGCGACTGAGGTGGAGACAGATGCAAAACCGTACAAATTCCATCCCATTGGATACGTTGTTGGAACAATCTCCTGTGGTCTGATGCTTCTTGCAGCATATTCAGTATACCTACTTGCCAATGAAGGACTTGCTGGATTCAGGCTTTTGCAGGAAAGTCCAATAGCTTTCGTCGGTCTTAATGGAGTGATAGGAATCCTCTCAGTCTATGTACTTTTCAGCCTCTATGGCCTTTCAAAAGCAATCTCTGAAAGTTAGACTAAAATACCATTTCCAGCTTTTTTCTTTTTTCTAACTGGCACTTTTAAGGATTGCTCCTCCAGATTTTACCTCTGTAATGACCTGTTACAGGACAGCCAAGGCAGAGTTCATTGCTCCAGTAATCGCAATCTCCACAGTCAGAATCGCATGGAGCTTCATTAGATGCTTCTACATTAATTTTAATTGGCACAACGGTATCTTTCTCTGCCCTTACGACAATCCCGACATCTATGTCATAAACATCCGGGCTGGGTCGAATGTGCTGGTCAACTATCGCTTCGAGGGTTGTCAATTCTTCACAGATGAACATCATTGTAAGATTTCTGTTTCCAGCTACAATAAACCCGTTCAGGAAGAATGGACAACCGTCAAATAATTTCAGCAATTCTCGGGGTTGACGACACTTCACATCAACTTTGAGAATGTAGAGACCATGATTTTTAATATTAATGCCGTATGTGTGATTTACAATCCCCATTTCAATCATTTTTTTGATTCTTGCCCCTACAGAAGGTTGAGATAAATTTACAAGCTTGGCAATCTCGTTCTGTGATATTTCAGGGTTTTTCTCAAGTATTTCAAGTATCGCTTTATCTTTTTCATCAAGTTCAAAAAGTCCCACCATGAATTTTAAAGAATGTCACCTTATAAAAAATTAGCGAAACAGTTGAATTGGTTTATTAATCTTTTAAATTGGTAGGGGTATATGAATATTATATTGAGATTGCAGGAAATGTAAAGGGAAAAGTTGAAGACTGAAATTATTTTTAGAAATCATGGCTTTAGTGCCGACACAATCAACTCATTTATGAGAATTCTCTCATTTCTCAAGAATTCTTTCAGTTTTTTTGAGATTGCTCTGTAAAAATAGCTATTGTCGTTCTTCTCAATCTCATCACAGAATGAGGTAACCCAATTAAGCTCCTCCTCAATGAACTGTTTCTGCTTCCTCAATTCTTCAATTTTCTCAGTTTTATCTGAAGCCAATGCGTTTTTGCAGCTCTCTGCAAGAAAGAAAAGCTCAACTCCAATGTGGTCAGCAGGCTCATTGTACCTGAATTCGTAACCCATATTGCTGTATTTTTCGACGATTCTCAGTGTTGTTTTCCCGTACGGGTTTTCACCCTCATAAGATGACTGGTAAGGAGACACCGTCTCTGCAAAAGGATTGACAAAAAGGCTGGAAAACTCGTCTTTAACAGAGTCCTCGAATTCATCAACATCCTTAAATTTCTTTGATAGTATATTCAGGTTCTCGAAGAAGGGAATCTCGACTCCATTGAAGACATCTTCAAGCAAATTTCGAGGAGGGGGGTCGAGGAAGAGGGTTGCAAATAATGCATAGATTGCTCTTCTCCCCTCTATGATCTTATCAATTTCCATGTTTATCCCTCTCTTTTCTTTCCTTCTTCTTTCATCATCTCATCGTAAATTTTTTCAAGAATAACCCTTGGTCTACAATCAGAGCAGAATAAAATCGAGTACTGACCTGCTGTCTTCAGTTTTTCATACATACTTTTTGTAATATGTGGTTTTCCGCATGAAGGGCACTTCAGGATTTCATCTCTGTAAATTTCTCTTTCTCCAATTTTCTCGAGGTCAAGGAATTTTTTCAGTGTGATTGCATTTTCAGGGCAGGCTTTAATGCAGAGTCCACAGGCGAAACATAAGCCATGATTAAAGTAAAGCACTCCTTCCTCATTTTTTATTGCGTTAGCCGGGCAGAAAAACGTACACGTCATGCATAATGTGCAGTTCCCGTTTACCTCAACAAGACCAAACAGTTCTGTCTCTATTCTTGATTTTATAGCCTGAAAATTTCCCAGTTCTTCAATTAAATGTAGCAATTGCTCCCTTTTGTTCCCGCTCTCGATACCATGAATTATCCTGCCCGGATTTTTATACTTTAATCTATCAAAGTCTTCCAGACTCACAATTTTCAGGCAGTCAAATCCATATGCTCTCAGCAAACCCTCAGCAACCTCAAAGTTTGTGTAATCATGTTTCGAGGAACATGAAATCACAACAACATTTGCACCCTTTAACGCAGCATAGAGATAATGCACATCAGAGACGAAATTTATACATGGCACAATAATCGGGAGGGCGGGTGGAAACTTCTTCTTTATTCTCTTACTCAGCCTATAGAGTTTGGAGAGAGAGTTTTCGCATATGAAGGCAATTGTTCTTCCCTCTTCAACCACAGAATCAATTTTTTTCATCAAAGTTCTGGAATTCAGAATGTTACTCTCCAGAGCAGAGACAGGACATATTGCCGAGCAGAATCCACATCCATTGCATGTATCTGAGATTCGAATTTTACCGTTCTCCCTCTTTATTGCATTTTTGGGGCAGGAGAAACAGAGTTCGCATCCTGAGAAACCACTCTTGTAAGTTCCGCAGGTATCATAATCCACTTTAACAGGCTTGATCTCGGTATAACCCCCGAGATTACTTAAAACCTTGAATGCAGATTTATATTCGTCCTCGTAGGCATAAATACCTGCACTGCTCTCGGCAAAATCAGCGGGCAATATTATCTGTCCCGCAGTGAGAGTGAATTCCCCTGTTCTGTTTCGAATAACGTCTCTTCCTTCAACTTTTACCTGAAAATTGCCTGGCTTGCCGTTAACACTTATTTTGCTACCCTCTTTAATCTCAATTACTTTTATCCTGAATGGATAAAGTTTTTCTGTGACATCTTCAGTTGTGATTACGCACAAATTCGTCTGCTCAGATAATTCGGAAATAACATCTAAATTTTTGCCATAGTATATTACATCATAACCGGTCTCAACCGCATCAAATTCCAGAATGTCAAAGATTAGCGCTGAATTAATCCATGCTGCTGCTACCTCTTCTGGTTTTTTGAAACATTTCTCAATCAACTGTATATCAACGATTTCGCTGAAACCTTTAGAGTCTGACAGGTGAAAGAGGGCAGGACAGCCAAAAACGATAAAATCATAGTCTTTCTCAAGCCTGAGACCACTCTCGCAATCCTCAAGAATAACAATATTCTCGCAATTGATTTTTCCTGCGATTTTATCCATCTTCAGCTTCCCGCAACCTTTACACAGAACGACACATTTATTGATTGAGTTATCTCCACAATCCATCTTCAGCCCTACCATCAGGTTCTTGGACAGGAGTTTCTGTGATGTCTTATTAATATATGGTTTTTGTCAGGATACTGTCAAATAACCAGCAATCTGAAAACAATAAAAAAGAAAGAAAAATTAGATTTTCTCACAGCAATTCAAACTGTATCCATACGTCACATTGTTAAGCAGAAGTATAACGTCACCCATATTCACTTTACCATCGCAGTTTACATCCCCGCAATCAGCACAGTAGCAGCTGAACTTCCCATCAAGCCAGTTTGCAGGTAATTCCTTTCCTGAAGGTTCATACAGTGAACTTTCCGCACCAAAATGCAGTTGAGTTGAACACTGGCAGCTATCATCTTTGCAGTGTATCTTGAAAGTTCCTACAAGATAGTCTCCTGAAAGATTGTCGTCTTCTGATGCAAATGTAATCCATTCCATACCTTCTGACGAATTCCAGCCACCAAAGGAGAATGTGTCGTTATTTCTTTCCCAAGTTACTTCAGCACACTCTGCATTGTATGTCAGTTCAATCTCTCCACCCTGAAAGTTTGTGGCATTAACTCTTAACTCAACATCTGCTGTTGTGCAGAGGCTTGCTCTGCTGCTCTCAGGATTGAGGTAAACCTCATTTCCTGTATCACATGCATCTCCTATCCCATCCCCATCTGAATCCGTCTGGTCAGGGTTTGGAGTTAACGGGCAGTTATCTTCGTAGTCATTTATACCATCTTCATCGGAGTCTGATAATACACAGTCCGGATCATCAAAGCCTGCTCTCCGGCAGAAGTCAAGTATTGCTTCAGACAGGTCAGCTGTGTGTACAGTCTCGCCAGTTTTCAAATCTATTATTTCAGTTTTTCTCAAATTGTCATGGAAAGAGTGTATCACGGTGAAATTAACATCATCAGACATCATTCTGGCCGGTTCATTTTCCTCATCAGGGAAGATGAAAAATGACCTAGGATCGTCAAGAGTAAAGTTTTCCAGTTCTTTTCCATCTGAAGAAAGAACTCTTACTGAGAAATCGCCATGTTCACCGAAGTGATTTGGAGGATAGTTGTAAACAATGCTCACGTTAAGCAGTGTTATCTTATCGCCTTTGATGTTGTAATTCAGAATTACAACTTTTGTATAATCTTCCTGACCCATTCTCTGATTTGTTGATTGGTACATTTGGGCATTTGCAGGAACTGTACAGGGATGTGTACAGTAAGGGAGCGCATTCAGAACTTCAATGACTTTATTATGGCAATCAGGCTCAAAATAATAGCCACTTCTCATGTAGCAGGCATCCGTGTCACTCTTCCACCACCCCTCTCCGCAACATTCTTTCATTCCTGTACCTCTCCAGTCACACCAGTTAGGTGACTGAACTGTTAGCGAATCTTCGCTTACACCCCTGCTCGCCCAGTAATCAACCCATATTTGTGGACAGTTTTGAGGTGAGATTGAAGTACACTGGCTGGGATCAAATCCATTAGGTTTTGCGTAAACCGTACAGTTACAGTTATAGGGAGTATTTCCATAATTGATACAACTGTTAACCCCCTCCTCATCTGGCCAGCATTTGATGGATGGGCAGAATTCGTAGCATCCGTATGGGTTTGCAGACTTGCTTATACAGTTGTCATAAGAAGAATATATGTTGTGAGTATCGCTTGCTTCCCAGTATCCACCATCACAGCAGTATTCATCAGCCAATTCGAATATCTGATGTCCGGTTTCGTGAACAACTGTTCTTGTATTTGTCGGGGGTGTGGAGAATATCCCACTTACTGAACATGCTCTACCACCACCATTAAAAACTATTACAGCCGAATCTGCAAAGGAGCAGTCGTATTGATAGCCATCAGGCAAATCGAATTTTTTGCAAACAGGTTCGTAATCGCCGGAATTCTCTGTGTAATAGTAAAAGTTGAATTTACATCTATTTGAGCTGATTTCAGTGGAATTGAAGTATGCATTATAGATTAAAAATTTTACATCTTCTAAGAATTTTGTTTTGTTCCCAATATAGTCTCTGTCCATAATGAAAACGATATCCACTTTATCCGCTGAAGGTCCGTTCCACAATATTGGATTGCATGCGGGGCAACCGATGTTTGGACATGCAGTACCACCACAATCTGCTCCTTCTTCATTTTCCCCCATAAAATCATCATTGCAATCGCAGGCATCACCCACTCCATCACAATTCATATCCTTCTGGTCTGGATTACTGAATGTGGGGCAGTTATCACAATCTGAGGCAAGCCCATCTCCATCCTCATCTATGCTGAATACAGTAGGATAGAGATCATCAGAGTTTAAACAGCCATCATCGTCTATATCTGGATCGCAGGCATCACCCACTCCATCAAAATCCAGATCTGCCTGGCTGGGATTGTTGATGTTCGGGCAGTTATCGCAGGCATCACCAACATCATCAAAGTCCGTATCATTCTGCTCAGGATTGTAAACATAAGGACAGTTATCGCATGTATCTCCAAAAGCATCTGGATATGGGATTGGAGCACATATATCGTCTGTGCACATCCATTTAAAGTCAGAGTTTGCCTGATCCGGATTTTCTACAGTCGGGCAGTTATCGCATGCATCACCCACTCCATCTCCAATCCGAGCATAAAGTGGGATGCAGAAATTAATAGTAGGGCAATTCCATCCAACCATGACCCACTCGCTATCTGTCTGATCAGGGTTGCTAACAAATGGGCAGTTATCTTCCAGATTGATGATACCATCTCCATCAGAGTCTTCTGTCAGGTTGATAAGAACGGGTGGTGTTGTATTCAGTCCATGAGAATCATTTATCCCAACATGATATTCAAAGCCGTCAGGATATGGACCGCCTGTGTAAGAACACATTGATACATTACATACTTTGGCTATTTGCCAGTTCACAAAGATGCTTATGTAAGGATTTGTGTCTCCTCCAGTGTAAATTGCCGTTATATTAATGGTATCGTCTGGACCAGGACTCTCTGGGTTGAGAGTTACATCAACATTATCGCATGCATCCCCTGTTCCATCACCATCGCTGTCTGATTGTCTGGGGTTATATGTAGAGGGGCAGTTATCGCATGCATCCCCCAAATTATCAAAGTCTGAATCTTTCTGCAAAGAATTAGAAACAGAAGCGCAATTATCGCATGCATCCCCTGTTCCATCACCATCAGAGTCCGCCTGATCAGGATTTCTAACTTCAGGACAGTTGTCAGGTTTCTCAGAGCACAATTCACAATCACCGTACCGCGTGCAGTAATCCTTAGCAGTGCAGCTATCTATGTCCATCAAGCTGCATTGACTCAATAAATCATAATCCGGTTCACATCTGTCAGTCCAGTTACAGTATTCTACAGCTTCACAGCTTTTATTATCAGGCAGTTTACTGCAACTATCCTTGGCAAAATCGAAATCAGGATAGCAATTCTCTTTAATTTTGCAGTAGTCATCGCTCAAACATGTATCTGTGTCTCTTGAATTGCAGTCAGCAAGTACACTGTCACCAACGTATCTACAGCTAACATCCCAGTAACAGTTGTCATTTACCTCACACTCATCTGAATTGTAAACAGCACAGGCAGCATCCTTATTATCCACGCATATACAATCAGTTCCTGTGCACTTGCAGTATTCTGCATTCTTGCATGCAGATTCATTGCCGCTGTAAACTCCACAACTCAATACAGACCAGTTTACACCACACCCATCACCCCATGAGCAGAAACCCAAGCTGTTACAAGATTCTTTACTTTCTCCAAAGAAATCACACACCTCTATCCATACACTGTTCCAGTCCGGCATACATGATTCCTGCTCGCAGTTGGGATATACCGGGTTAACTGGATCATAAATACAGTTGCAGATTGAGTCTTCATCGTAATCAAGACAGCACTCATCAAATGTTACAACAACCCTTTTTATTACCTGTTCACATAGCCCATCACTGTCACATGCTTCAAGAGATACAGTATACGTGTCCTCTGATGAATACCTGTGTGATACATTACCGGGATACCCAGTATCAGAACTTCTCACTCCATCTCCAAAATCCCATGTATGATTCACAACGGTATTGTCATCCGATGCATTCCCACTAAAGAGAACAGTCAAATTGCACTCCACTGTGTAAGTGAAGTCAACTTCTGGCGGTATTTCACATGCATTCCCTATTCCATCTGAGTCATTCTGTGCATATATCGGAATAATCAGGCTTGCTGCTATCAAAAGGCAAAGCAGGATGCTATAATAAACTATTTTACGTCCTGAAACCTTTCTCAATACTCCCAATGCTACCACCTGTTAATTTTCTGAGAAGAGATCATTTCTCATTCAAACAAGAAATAAACCACAATATGCTTTTGTTCACCAATATGCCATTTCTTAGTTCAAATTTGAAATAAACCCTCTCTAATTTTAACAAATTTTTCAAATACTTATATTTTATGAGATATCTGATAGGTGACCATAATTACTATTCAATCTGTAAATGATTTCTTAATAGTAATCAGATGTTAGACCATATAGCTGATAACAAAGTTTTTTAGTCTTAATCATCTCCAGAAGGCAAAATGAGTATTTCAGAGCAGATTAAAGAACTTGAAGAAGAAATCAGAAAAACTCCATATAATAAAGCTACTGAACATCATATCGGTAGGTTAAAGGCAAAACTTGCGAAACTTAAAGAAGGTGCTGACAAAAAGAAAACAAGAAAATCTTCGGCAGTCTCGATAAGGAAAGAGGGTGATGCGACTGTTGCGCTCGTTGGTTTTCCGTCTGTTGGCAAATCCACTCTTTTAAACACTCTGACTGGTGCAAAAAGTGAAATTGGTGTTTATGACTTTACAACCCTGAAACCCGTTCCGGGCATGCTCGATTACAAAGGGGCTAAAATCCAGCTTGTAGATATTCCGGGAATTATTGAGGGAGCATCAAAAGGAAGAGGGAGAGGTAGAGAAGTGATTTCAGCGGTAAGGACTGCTGATATGGTTTTGATTATGACGGACATTTTCAACCTTTATCAGATTGATATCATAAAAAATGAGCTTTATGAGGCAGGAATTCGTTTAAATGAGCAACCGCCAGACATATCAATCAAAAAGAAGGATAGAGGTGGAATAAATATTACATCCACTGTACCCCTGTCAATTGAAGAGCAAACCATTATTGGAATACTCAGAGAATATAAAATACATAACGCTGATGTCTTAATCAGGGAAGAAGCGACGGTTGATAAAATAATTGATGTTATTCTCGGGAATAGGGTATATCTACCAGCACTCACAATTCTGAACAAAATAGACCTTGGGAAGGTGGAGGTTAACGAGCCAGACGTTATTACAATATCTGCTGAGAAAAAAATCAATCTTGATGTTCTTATTGAGGAGATTTATAAAAGGCTTGATTTTATCAGGATTTTTCTCAAGCCACCTTCCCAGAAAGCAGATTTTGATGAACCGCTTGTAATAAAAAGAGGGTCAAAGGTAGAGGATGTGTGTAAAAAGTTGCACAGAGATATGTTGGAGAAATTCAGATATGCGAGAGTCTGGGGGGAATCTGCCAAGTTTGATGGTCAGAGGGTCAGCATCGAGCATGTACTTGAAGATAAAGATATTCTGACGATTTACACTCAGTAATCACCCGGTTAATAGCTTCTCATAGTATTCAGAAGTTCCTGTTTCAAGAATTTCAAGTATCAAGTCTTCCGTTGCTTTTCCAACTCCTCTGATGGTTTTGAGATCTTTTAAGCTCGATAATGGCTCATTAATTTTTGATATTGAGTAGGCTGCATAACCGAAAGGCGATTTCTTACCTTTCAGTTTCAGTAAGTAATCCAGATGCTCCAGAATAACTACTACAAGGTCGTTCTCACTCAGAATATCACGGTACAGATGTGGAGGAACTCGTTTTGGAATTTTATATTTTCCAGCTATTTTGTCGAATATCCTGTTAATCGATTCGTAATAACCATTCACTGCATTTCCCCACTTATCCCCCCTATATATTTCATCATATTTCGGGATGAGCTCAGGATAGCTCCGTTTGAGTTGATCGTAAAAGTAATCCTTCTGTCTCCCCTATTTCAGAGTCATACCGCTGAAAAGGATGAAGTCAACCCTGTATTGCTTTGCTTTTCGGACTGCATCTTCTATCAGCTCAGGTTTATCGGTTATATATGGAATAACAGGAATCAGAAACATACCACACGCAATTCCCTCTTTTTTAAAGAGTTTCATTGTCTCCAGCCTTTCTTCAGGAGCTGGAACGCCGGGCTCAAAGATTGAACTAATCTCTTTGCTTACAGACGAGAAACTGAAGCTCACAATCGCCCTGTTTTTTTCATTTATTTCCTTTATTATGTCTATGTCCCTCTCAACAAGGGTTGATTTTGTGAGAATGTGAACAGGAAGGTTGTAGTTGTTCACAAGGTTCATTGCTTTGCGACTCAGTTGGTATTTCTTTTCAACAGGTTGATAGCTATCTCCAACTCCACCACCCAGCATTATGTAGCTCCTCCTCATCGGTTTACGCTTTCTTCTGGGATTCAGTTCTCTGTTGAGAATTTCAATTGCATTTATTTTTACAGTGATATCCTTTCCAAATTCCCCTTCCACATTGTACTTTTCAGAACGCCCATCGCAGTAAACACAGCCGTGTAAACAACCCCTGTAATGGTTCATTCCGTAGTACGAGATGAACCACGAATCGATTTTCCTGCTTTTTCTGAGGATTGACTTTGCACGCATTTCCCTTATCATGGATATGCTTTCTTTATATTGGGGGTATATAACGATAGGTTCTTCTGAGAAATTTATTGTTACTGTGGGATATCCTGGAGAGGATGTTATAATCAGAAAAGCCTCTGTGGAAGGATACTTTGAGCCATGTTCACCAATTACTATACTGCCGATTTCACGGTAAAATTCTACATTCTGGATGGCAAAGTTTCGGCACAGGTTGTTGAAAGTGGAATTCCTGATACCGGAAGTAAGATAACTACGGAAGGAACGGAAGTCAAGAGGATACTGCCTGATGTGTATAAGGTGCTGTATACTATTAATGATTTTAAAAACTTGCTGCCATCACAACCCACACAATCTCAACCAGTTCCTTAATGTTATACTGAGAGTTTATAAAAAGCTTGAGGTTATCAGTGAGAGAGCTTGAGAAATTTTTCGTATATCCTCTATTTATCGGTAGAGAGTAATAGTATGAAAAATGTTCGCTCTCAGGGAATTTCTACGATTTAATCTGTTCTATTCGTCTGTCTATAATATGTTTCAATCTCCATTTTCAGGAGCCTAAAATTTCTACGAAGATAACAAACTATTGCAAGAGATACATGATAACTACGTGTTTCAATCTCCATTTTCAGGAGCCTAAAATTTCTACTCTGATGTCGGTGCTCCAGCCTCAATTACCAATTTACAGTTTCAATCTCCATTTTCAGGAGCCTAAAATTTCTACTTATTCTTTGTTGGTGGGATGTTCACAGTGAGTAGTGCGTTTCAATCTCCATTTTCAGGAGCCTAAAATTTCTACTATACCAATAGTCGTCTGGATTGTAAATATCAAGATTGATGTTTCAATCTCCATTTTCAGGAGCCTAAAATTTCTACGTTAAGGAAATTGCAGAGTTTCTGGATGAAATTAGCAAGGTTTCAATCTCCATTTTCAGGAGCCTAAAATTTCTACGAAGCAATTTAATTATATAAATGATAAAGCAATAGCTCGTTTCAATCTCCATTTTCAGGAGCCTAAAATTTCTACACAGCCACATCTTTTAGATTGTGTCTCGAAACTAATTTTGTTTCAATCTCCATTTTCAGGAGCCTAAAATTTCTACTGAGAGAGAAGCTTGCTAAGAAGATTGAGGAAGAAGGAAAGTTTCAATCTCCATTTTCAGGAGCCTAAAATTTCTACACAACAATAAAAAGCTTCAGAATCGGGAGATATCTGATAGGTTTCAATCTCCATTTTCAGGAGCCTAAAATTTCTACAACGCCATCACAACAAAGAGAAAATTTAAATCGGTTAAAGTTTCAATCTCCATTTTCAGGAGCCTAAAATTTCTACGATACGGATATGGATAGAACTTGTGAAGATTGAATATAGTTTCAATCTCCATTTTCAGGAGCCTAAAATTTCTACTTTACAATAACAACAATGATGGTATTAGGGTCTATAGGTTTCAATCTCCATTTTCAGGAGCCTAAAATTTCTACGATAACGGATGGTGTAGATAGTGACTCTGGAGAAATTGTTTCAATCTCCATTTTCAGGAGCCTAAAATTTCTACGTGTGCCGGTCTGAAGGGAGGGGAAGATATTGTTGTCAGTTTCAATCTCCATTTTCAGGAGCCTAAAATTTCTACATCAAGAACAGTTAAACAATCTGCTGGATAATGTAAAATGTTTCAATCTCCATTTTCAGGAGCCTAAAATTTCTACCAGTGTGGGTTCTTAATAAACCAAAAAAGACTGTGTGCAGTTTCAATCTCCATTTTCAGGAGCCTAAAATTTCTACCGATACTAACGAGCTTTACGAATATAATGAAACTCTCGAGTTTCAATCTCCATTTTCAGGAGCCTAAAATTTCTACTTGGTTGATGTGGGTGTCATGAGATGACAATCTCAACTCGTTTCAATCTCCATTTTCAGGAGCCTAAAATTTCTACAAAGGTGAAGAAGAAATGATTGTTGATGGTATCAGTCAGTTTCAATCTCCATTTTCAGGAGCCTAAAATTTCTACCAGAGATGGCTTGAACACCTGGGTATCCAAGAAGTTCGTTTCAATCTCCATTTTCAGGAGCCTAAAATTTCTACTCTACATAGCCAGTTGCCTTAACATCAGTCGTGTTTTCAGTTTCAATCTCCATTTTCAGGAGCCTAAAATTTCTACTCAGGGCTTGACCCTGCAGGGCTGAGTTCAAAAGTCACAGTTTCAATCTCCATTTTCAGGAGCCTAAAATTTCTACTAAAGCTCGGCAATTGCCCGCTTTGTATATGCTACAAGTTTCAATCTCCATTTTCAGGAGCCTAAAATTTCTACAATATGGAAGAGGTAAAATTGAGTGAGGAACAATTAAGGTTTCAATCTCCATTTTCAGGAGCCTAAAATTTCTACTGTATGACCAGTATCTCATATGTGTATAACCACTATAAGTTTCAATCTCCATTTTCAGGAGCCTAAAATTTCTACGTAGATACTCAAGAATCCGTATTTTCAATGGTTAATCCGAAGTTTCAATCTCCATTTTCAGGAGCCTAAAATTTCTACACAAGTGGAGAACTGAATTATATGGTGTCGCTGAGTTTGGTTTCAATCTCCATTTTCAGGAGCCTAAAATTTCTACAATGGAACTAAAACATTCCCATTTTTCCATGACTTTAACGTTTCAATCTCCATTTTCAGGAGCCTAAAATTTCTACGGTGTTGCCCACACCTGCTATATCGGAGACTACAAGTTTCAATCTCCATTTTCAGGAGCCTAAAATTTCTACGGATATTTTAGAGTGGATTGAGAGGAAGATGGAGGTTAAGTTTCAATCTCCATTTTCAGGAGCCTAAAATTTCTACTCGTGGGTTATTAAGTAAGGTACCATCGACAAATTGTATTTCAATCTCCATTTTCAGGAGCCTAAAATTTCTACAGAGAGCTAAAGATGAGTATGCCGAGTCTGGTAGCGTTGAATTTCAATCTCCATTTTCAGGAGCCTAAAATTTCTACAAAAATACCCATACCAATATGTACTGTATATGAAGACGGATTTCAATCTCCATTTTCAGGAGCCTAAAATTTCTACGAAGAAAATCCCTTCAAGCCTGCCTGACGGGTTGAATTTCAATCTCCATTTTCAGGAGCCTAAAATTTCTACGGACCGACCGTTGAGGTCAGTCCTGGCGCCAAGACAACATTTCAATCTCCATTTTCAGGAGCCTAAAATTTCTACTGGTCATGGTGTTTCAGGGGTTATATTGGTTTGTTTATTTCAATCTCCATTTTCAGGAGCCTAAAATTTCTACGTATGGGAATCGGTCAGCGAGCGCTGGAATGGCTGTTAAAATTTCAATCTCCATTTTCAGGAGCCTAAAATTTCTACAACAAGGAAGTATACCAAAATTATAAAAGGACCGACCGTATTTCAATCTCCATTTTCAGGAGCCTAAAATTTCTACTGATGTGCGAGCATGTAAGCGCAATGTTTACAACGAAAACATTTCAATCTCCATTTTCAGGAGCCTAAAATTTCTACCTTATATTTGTCCATGCATTGTCCCAGTCTATTGATGATTTCAATCTCCATTTTCAGGAGCCTAAAATTTCTACTTGGTGTCATGCCACTGTTAAATACACCACACAATTTAGATTTCAATCTCCATTTTCAGGAGCCTAAAATTTCTACGTATTTTAAAGGACAAAAGACATCTCCAAAGGAGCGAGCATTTCAATCTCCATTTTCAGGAGCCTAAAATTTCTACACGGACACAGAAGAAATGTATTATTTTGATGAAAAGAGATTTCAATCTCCATTTTCAGGAGCCTAAAATTTCTACGCAAACTCATTTTACGTAGGTGCTAAAGAGAAAGTCGTATTTCAATCTCCATTTTCAGGAGCCTAAAATTTCTACAGATGAAATAAAGAAACTAACACCAGACGAGGCTAAACATTTCAATCTCCATTTTCAGGAGCCTAAAATTTCTACGTAGTTGCCTTCCTCGCCTCTAAACTTGGTGTCCTGCTCGAATTTCAATCTCCATTTTCAGGAGCCTAAAATTTCTACATAGCTAGCGATGTAAGAGAGCAAGTGATAGATGTAAAATTTCAATCTCCATTTTCAGGAGCCTAAAATTTCTACGAATGGCTGTTGGGAGAGTATTGGCATTATCGTAAACGCGTACATTTCAATCTCCATTTTCAGGAGCCTAAAATTTCTACTGGTATCGAGGTTAATCCGGGAGATACTGTACATGCAGGATTTCAATCTCCATTTTCAGGAGCCTAAAATTTCTACGATGACCTTAAAGAAAAGAAGAAGTCACTTAATGGCAAAAATTTCAATCTCCATTTTCAGGAGCCTAAAATTTCTACTCAGAGAGAACAGATTGCTGAGTTGGAGAACATTTTTGGATTTCAATCTCCATTTTCAGGAGCCTAAAATTTCTACAGAGATAACTATCAAAATGCATTATTGAATGGCGTTAGAGATTTCAATCTCCATTTTCAGGAGCCTAAAATTTCTACTTGTACAAACTGTATCCAAAAATACAGTTACAAGCTCATTTCAATCTCCATTTTCAGGAGCCTAAAATTTCTACTAAACCGCCTTAGCTACATCATATATATCAATATCATGTATTTCAATCTCCATTTTCAGGAGCCTAAAATTTCTACTCATTATCTGAGCCTGTAGAGTGGTTAATCAAAGAAAGATTTCAATCTCCATTTTCAGGAGCCT
>MTMJ01000119.1 GCA_002010045.1 Archaeoglobus sp. JdFR-22
CCAGTAGTTTTTACCAGCTAGCTCAGAGAATCAGTTTTGCGGAGAAGTGGGTTAAGGAATTTTTGAATTTTGGTTAAGTAAGTTATGTCAAATACTATACTATTTTTATTAGATTAGGGTTTAAAATATTTAACTCTAATATAATTAGGTTTTTAGGTTTATCGTCAAAAATCCAAAATTCCGTTATGGCTTGAAACCACGGTTAATCCTTTATTCTCATCACTTTATGCCGAAGAGAAATAGCCCCGATTATCATTATTACAGCTCCGACCATGAAAAGTATCGCAGCAAGTGCTCCCATGCCTGTCTTAACGTAAACCGTGACATCTTTTATGTCCTTCTATTTCTTTAAGAGTTATCAACTCTGTTGACAACTCCGTCAGCTTCACTGACCCTCTTAAACCTTCTTCAAAATTTTCAAAAACTCCTCCCTGTCAATTCCCACGTCTCTGATTATCTCTCAGTATCCCTATTCCCAATTCCTCACCTTTATGGAAAGGAACAACAGTAATTCTTCCATCTGGATGTTTTATAACAATATGGCTACCTTTTTGTCTTACTTTCTGAAAACCAAGCTTGGTTAATGCTTTAATTACTTTTTCGGGTTTAGTAGGCTTAAGTTTTAATTTCAATTACTTGCACTCCTATGAATTTCCTTACATCGATGTCTTTTTCAACTTCCAGATAGACCTCAATTGCCTCTTTTATTCTCTCTGTAAGTTCATCAAGGCTTTTGGCTTGAGTATGACAGCCTGGCAAAGAGGGAACAGTAGCAACGTAAAAGCCATCTTCATCTTTCTCTATTACCACATTGAACTTCATTGTCTCACCTTACCAATTTAGAGATTTAAGAAAATTAAACGTTTTCTAATTTTAAAAAAATTTTACCAAGCTCTGATCCTGTTCAGCAGTAGCACTCCAGGCAGAGCCAGTGGAATTAGCAGAATTTCGGGTCTGAAGTCGTTTGCAGGATTCCATTCTTCGCCAAGCAATAGAGAATCAAGGCCTACTGCAAGTAAAACAAGCAAATACAGAAAGCCAAAGAGGGCAAGCAGAAGTGATGCTATGGAGAAGTATGCATCCGAATGTTCGGAGAACAGACCTCTAAGAAATGTTGCCGAGATTACGAGCATTACTGCACCTCCGATAAGGTCTGCCGGTATGAAGTCGATACTTGCAAATAAGTTAGCAATCTCTGCTGTTCCAACCGTAAAGGTAACAAGGAAAAGAAACACTGCATAGTACTTCACAGAATCACCCCTCCAATCGCAACAATTATTGCCGCGACAATGTATGCGAGCAAAAGCTCATAAGCTATAACCAGTCCAACCCATTTCAATTCCCCAAGCTCCCTCACAAGCACTCCGAGGGCTGCAAGACATGGCAGATAGATGAGCGTTATTGCCATGAGTGCAAGTGCTGTTGCGGGATTGAAGTCAACAGCAATAGCCTCAGCAATAGCCTCCTCACTTTCAACACCGTAAAGGATTCCAAGCGTTCCGACAACAAGCTCCTTCGCAACAAAACCCGTGAAAAGAGCAACGCCTGCTTTCCAGTCAAAGCCGAGCGGGGCAATGACCGGTTCAATAGCATGTCCTATTGAAGCTGCATACGAATTCTCAAGAATTTCTCCGCCATTTGTTGCATCCCACGGAAAAACCGACAGAAACCATATTATTATTGCTCCGGCAAAGAGTATTGTTGCCGCTTTTTTGAGAAAAATCTTGACCCTTATCCACGCACTCGTAAGTATGTTTTTCAGCGTTGGCATGCTGTAATCGGGGATTTCCATTAACAGAGGAGATGGTTCTCCTCCAAAAAACAGCTTTCTGATAACAGTTGCCATAATTGCAGCAAGAACTATTCCAAGCAGGTACATCGAAGTTATTGCAAATCCTTCATAGCCCGCAAAGAATGCTCCCGCAAAAAGCACGTAAACAGGCAATCTTGCGCTGCATGACATCAGGGGATTCACCATTATGGTTATCTTTCTGTCAGCCTCGTTTTCAATTGTTCTGCATCCCATTATAGCAGGAACATTACAGCCGAATCCGAGCAACATCGGTATGAACGATTTTCCATGCAGTCCAACCTTGGTCATAGCCCTGTCCATTACAAATGCTGCTCTTGGCAAATAGCCTGTGTCTTCCAGTATTGCCAGAGCTATGAAAACGAATGCAATGGGTGGAAGGAAGACAAGGATGAAGCCCAAACCTCCAAATATCCCGTCTCCAATCAGAGATGCAAGAACTTCATTCTGAATGATTGTTTTTGACCATTCTGATCCAGATGAGAAAAGAATGTCAATTGCGGTGCTGAAAGGTGCTGAAATGCTGAATGCAAACTGGAAGACAGTCCACATTAAGGTTAGAAATATTGGGATTCCAAGGTATTTATCAAGCAAAACGATATCTACAATGTCGGAGAACGACTTGGGTCTTGAAGTTCTTTCCACACTTTTTCCGAGTATCCTGCCAATAAGCTCATATCTTGCACTTGCTATAGCATCTACGAAATCCATTGCTTGACAACCCCCTCATCAAGTCCTGCCATCCTTAACACTTCTTCATCTCCTTCAAGCAATTTTATTGCAACAAATCTTGATGGATAGCCCGGCAGAACACCGCTTTCAAGCACTTTTTTCTCAACATCAGAGATCATATTTTCAATCCCATCGCTGTATCTCAGAAATGCTCTTTGCCTGTGTTTTGTTGCATAATATATGGCTTCCTTCAGCTCAAAAATTCCTTCATTCTTCACAGCAACCATAGGAACCACAGGCAAACCCAGTTCTTTTGATAATCTTCTTACATCTATTCTGTATCCCTTAGCTTTTGTAAGATCCATTTTGTTTAGAGCTACAACAACATTTGCTTCCATCTCTAAAAGCTGTAAGGTCAGGTAAAGGTTTCTCTCAATGTTTGATGCATCCACTATATCCACAACCACATCCGGTTTCTGAAGTATGAAATCCCTTGCAATTTTTTCATCTATCGAGTTTGCTGTGAAACTGTAGATACCTGGTAAATCCACTATGTGGAACTCTGCATCTTTGTGCTTGCACACACCTTCCTTCTTCTCAACGGTTACGCCTGGCCAGTTCCCTACTTTCTGCCTCATCCCCGTCAGTGCATTAAAGATTACAGTCTTTCCGACATTTGGATTTCCGGCTAAAGCAACAACTTTCATTCTTTCACCTCTACAATCACGTTTTCTGCCTCACTCCTCCTCAACGACAAAAAATAGCCTTTCAATTCGAACTCAATTGGGTCTTTGAGTGGAGCATTTCTTACCATTTTTATCTCTGCACCTCTCACAATCCCCATACTGAGCAGCCTGTTTTTCAATGCAGAATTTCCCCTCACTTCTATAATCAAACCCTTTTCTCCATCTCTCAGTTCACTCAGCTTCATTGATATTTTTATTAATTTAGGATTTAAAATATTTAACTCTAATACAATTAGGTTGAAGAGCCTAAAGCCTAACAATCTTCAGCTTACGACTTTTGGATTCGTAATAGATACAATGAGTTGAGAGATGTGATGAGAACTTATCTTCTGGAATATGATTTGAATTTCATTTATTTTTAACAGTATTTAACTAAAAATTTTACTAATTTCTACAAATTATATGAAAAATTATGAAGTAATTATGACTTTTCAGTAAAAGAATTTAAAAAATGTCGTGCATTATCAAAAGTGAGGTGATGAAAGTTGATAGATAGCGGAGATACAGCATGGATACTGGCTGCAACAGCTCTCGTTATGCTGATGACTCCCGGTGTAGGGTTATTTTATGGTGGAATGGTTAGAAAGAAGCATGCGGTCTCGGTGATAGCATTATCGTTCATCGCTTTTGCACTTGTTAGTATTCAGTGGGTTATTCTCGGTTACAGTCTTTCTTTTGGCTCTGACATATCGGGATTCATAGGTGGTCTGGATTTTCTTGGATTGAAAGGAGTAGGTATGGAAGCAACAGATTTGACAATACCTGATATTCTCTTCATGATATTCCAGTTAGTATTTGCAGCAATAACACTGGCAATACTTACTTCTGCAGTTGTTGAAAGAGTAAAGCTGAGTTCATTCTTTATTCTCGGATTGCTGTGGACAACAATTGTCTATGATCCGCTGGCACACTGGGTCTGGGGCGGTGGCTGGTCGGCTGAACTTGGTGCTTTAGACTTTGCAGGAGGTACAGTAGTTCATATAAGCTCTGGATTCTCTGCCTTAGCTATAGCACTTGTTATAGGTAAGAGAATTGGATTCGGAGAAGAAAATATGGAACCTCACAACATTCCAATGACTTTATTGGGGGCAGCTTTGCTCTGGTTCGGCTGGTTTGGATTTAATGCAGGGAGTGCTTTAGCAGCAGACGGTCTGGCTGCAAATGCTTTCGTGGTGACAAACACTGCTGCTGCAGCGGGAACCCTCTCATGGCTGTTTGCAAGCTGGATAAATGGAAAACCAAGCTCTCTTGGTATGGTAAGTGGTGCTGTAGCTGGGTTGGTTGCAATTACCCCGGCAGCGGGATTCGTTGACCCATTGTCGTCAATAGTAATAGGGGCAGTTGCTGGTGTGATATGTTATAAAGCAATGCTGTTCAGAGTTAAGAAGGGACTTGATGAGAGTTTAGATGCATGGGCAATCCATGGTATCGGTGGAGTATGGGGTGCCATTGCTACAGGAATATTTGCAAGCGGAGCTATTGGCGGGTACAGTGGTTTGATTTATGGAAATATTGACCAGTTTATAGCTCAGGTAATAGGGGCTGGAGCAGCAGTAGTCTACGCGTTTACTGTAACGTTGATTTTAGCAAAGCTTGTGGATGCAGTAATAGGCTTGAGGGTCAGCGAGGAGGAAGAATACGTAGGACTGGATATTTCACAGCACGGCGAAAAGGCTTACGCCTGAGGTGATAAAATGAAGAAAATTGAAGCTATAATAAGACCGGAGAGGCTTGAGAAAGTAAAGAGTTCCTTGGAGAAGAGTGGATTCGTGGCTATGACGGTAACGGAAGTTAAAGGAAGGGGGGAGCAGAAAGGAATAAAGCTTCAGTTCAGAGGAAGGACTATGGAGGTTGACCTCCTCCCAAAAATCAAAATTGAAGTAGTAGTGAAGAATGATGAGGTTGATAAGGCAGTGGGAATTATTGCAGATGCCTCAAGAACTGGTAAATGCGGAGATGGAAAGATATTCGTTATTCCTGTTGAGATGGTAGTTAGAGTAAGGACTGGTGAAGTAGAGCTGTAAGATACATATTATATTTTTATTTTTAATAATGCAAAATTAGATGGGAGAGGTAAAAATGGAGGGGACTCCTACCGGTGAGTAGAATGTTGGGGGTAAACGGACCTCTCCCAATGAATAATTTATAAGATGAATTTATTAGATTTTTGGATGAGGTCATGATTGTGCACTCATATGATACTAAAAGTCCCGGGCTGTATGGGAAAATTTTAAAAATGATGATGATAATAACCATATCTAATTCGGGTGATGACAGATGTTTGATGATGAGGGCGGCCAGGTGGGCATAGGCACACTGATAGTATTTATTGCAATGGTACTCGTTGCAGCTATAGCAGCAGCAGTTCTGATAAATACTGCTGGTCTTCTCCAGCAAAGAGCTACAGCAACTGGAAAAGAGGCAATCGAACAGACGGCTACCGGATTAACTGTCATATCCGTCAACGGCTCAGTTGACGACTCAAATGATGTTGTTCATGAAATAGGTATTGCCGTTAAACTTCGACCGGGCGCTGACACAGCTAACTTCAGCAGTCTTGTTGTTGAATATATTGATGATGATGTCTCGGCACAGCTAACAAGAGGAGGAGCAGCAGACCATGATAACTTTAAGTCGTGGGCAGAACAGGATGACGACTCTTCATGGCCCGTAATGAATAGCAGAGACGACATATTTACAATAATGGTTGATATTGCCGATATCCGGGCAGGGAGTGATGGTGCTGCAACCAGCAATGGACTCGGAGAAGGGGAAGAAGCTACACTGAGACTGATGCCATCCACTGGAGTAACCACAATATATTCAATTACCATTCCAAAATCGGTTGGCGGAAAAACTCAGGTGGATTTAACTTAGTCATTTACTAGCGATTATTTTTTCTAACATAAACTTAAAACAATTATTAAAATAAAAAATAATCAGGGTAAAATCAGGTTTACGGCGTTCAGCAGTGCTTCAATAAACGGCTGTGGGTAGAAGCCAATCACAAGCACTCCAATCAGGCATACCACAACAGCCAAGGTCAATTCAACAGGCTGACCAATTCTTACAGCTTTTGGAGGTTCAATGACATAAATTGCTCTTATAACCCTCGCATAATAAAACACCGATATCACGCTGTTTATCACACCTATCAGAGCCAACAACCACAGTCCTGAACCAACAGCAGATGTAAACAGCCAGTATTTGCTCCAGAACCCTCCGAGTGGTGGAAAACCGGCAAGACTGAACATGAATATTGTCATTGCAAGTGCAAGAATGGGCGCCTTTTTCCACAGACCTCCAAGATCTTCAACCGTCTCACCAATCCCCTTAAATGCAGTGAAAGCAAGAACTCCGAACGCTCCAGCCTTCATCAGTGCATGGGTGAGGATGTGGAATAGCGATGCTGCAACTCCCAAGGGACTCAGAGCCGCAAGTCCTATCATCGCATAACCCGCATGTGCGATACTCGAATAAGCAAGCATTCTTTTGACATTCTGCTGCCATAACGCTACGATGTTACCGAGCGTCATTGTCAGTATTGCCACAAATGCAATCACCATCTTCCAGTCTACATTTGCAGAATACAGCCCGATTACAAAGACCTGAATGAATATTGCAAGACCCATCGCTTTTGACCCAGCCGACAGGAAAGCTGTAACACTTGTTGGAGCACCCTGATACACATCTGGAGTCCACTGGTGGAACGGAACTGCAGAAATCTTGTATCCGAAGCCTGCAATAAGCATTCCCAACGCAAGAAATACCAGTGGATTGTCGATTGAAAGGATTTTTGATATCGCAGTGAGCTCGGTTGTTCCGGTAAGTCCATAAATTAAACTCAATCCATAGAGTATCAACCCGCTTGAGAATGCCCCGAAGAACAGATACTTGAATCCTGCCTCGTTGCTCATCTTATCCTTTCTGAAGTAGGCTGCAAGCGCATAGCTTGAGAGACTTGCTGTTTCGAAGGCAACATAAAGTGTGATGAGTTCTCTTGCCGATACAACTACCATCATTCCAACTGTTGCTATAAGAATCAGAGCGTAAAATTCACCAACGCTGTCATCATAGTCTCTGAGATAATTCATTGAAATCAAGACCACAAGGAATGCAACTGACAGGAATATCAGTTTCATTACCCAGGCATAGTAATCAAATACAAATGTAAAAAACTGGCTGCTAACGTCTTTCAGTGTCCACAGGTAAATCAGAGCAAGGATGATTCCAGCCAGACTCAGATAAGCTGGCATATCTTTGTCTTCTTTTGAGAACACGGTAGTAAACACTGCAAGGAAAGCAAACAGAGAAATTACTGCTTCAGGAAAAACAATCTCTATCAACTCAGACACCTCCTATCAGCCCAACAAAGTATACACTGTAGGCGTCTATCATATCGAGCAGTGGTCTCGGATAAACTCCCAGAGCAATTGTCAGTATCAGCAATATAAACATCGCAGCAAACTCCTGAGTGTTCAAATCTCCATGAATGTGTAGATTGGTGTTGAAGGGTCCAAATACTGCTCTTCTCAATGCATAGAGGAGATATCCAGCAGTTGCAATTGCTGCAGGGAATACAAATAAAGCGAGAACATTGAATGCCTCAAGAGAACCGATCAGAACTGTGAATTCTGCGACGAAAGAACTCGTAAATGGCAATCCAAGACCGGCAAGACTTGCTGCAACCATAAATACTGCCCAGACTGGCATTTTATGAGCTACACCCCCGAGTTGCGGAATCAGTCTTGTTCCTGCCTTATGGTGTAGACTGCCAGCCATCATGAACAGAAGGGGTGAGACAGTACCGTGTGCAAACATCTGGAAGGCTGCACCAGTCAATGCAGCGGGTGTTAGTGCAGCAGCACCCAGTAGAACGTATCCCATATGTGAAACTGAGGAGAGAGCTATCAGACTCTTGTAATCTTCCTGAGCCATTGCTGCAAAAGCTCCGTAAAATATCGAGATTATTGCGATTATTGCAAGCGGAATTGCAAAATCTCTGGCAATCTCAGGGAAGAAGGTAAGTGGGACTCTCAGTAATCCATAGCCACCCATTTTAAGCAGTATTCCTGCCAGAAGCACACTCCCACTCGTTGGCGCTTCTACATGGGCAGCAGGCAACCAAGTATGGAACGGAACCACCGGTATCTTGACCATGAACCCGAAGACGAGAGCTATGAAAAGAACTGATGCAATTTTTGGCTCAACCGAGAGCTTTGCAAAATCAAGGAAATCAAATGTTCTTACACCGAACTGCTCGAGATACATGTAATGCAGAACAAAGAATGCAAGAATCATAATTACACTGCCAACGTGGGTATATACAATGAACTTAAAGCTTGCATAGGTTTTTCTTGGACCTCCAAATATTGCAATCAGGAAATACATTGGTATAAGAACAACTTCCCAGAATACAAAGAATAAGAAGAGATCCAGAGCCATGAATACTCCTGCTGTTCCAAGACAGGTCAGATTCAACAGCCCATAGAACTGGTAGTCTCTTCTTGCCTCATCAGTACCATATATGCATGAAGCCAAAGCAAGCAGAGCTGTAAGGATTACAAGTGGGAGACTCAACCCGTCTACAGCGAGATGATAGCTGATTCCAAGTGCAGGAATCCACTCCGCTTTTTCTTCGAGCTGAAAACCTGTATTGCTGAAGTCAAATATGGCATAGGCATACAGCGATGCTGCCAGAGATAGAAGTGCAAAGAATATTGCCAAGTATCTTCCAGCTCTATCGTTTCTGCTGAGCCATGGAAGTACTGTTCCGAGTAAAAGAAACAGAAGTATCAAGCTTAAAATCATTTAAACCACCTCGAAGTAAAGTAATATTGCAATAAGCCCGACCACTACAATACTGAGATAAATCTGAATATTCCCTGTCTGAATCCTTCTAAGGCCCCCTCCGGCATACATTGTGGTTTTACCAATTCCATCAACAATTCCATCAACAATGTATTTGTCAATCCAGCCCGTCGCTCTTGCCCAGTAAAGTCCTATTCTACCACCGAATATCTCCTCGAAAAGATAATCCATGTAGTATTTATCATAAAGCATGGCATGAATTGGTCTCAGAGGATTTCTTATGCTTGCCGGGTCAAATACCTTCTTGACATAACCGAGGTAGGCAATTGTGATGCTTGTTGCTGCTATTACGACAGTTGCCACCATCAAACCCTCATTTGGTATAAGGTGGGGTTGAATTGTTCCAATATGTTCCGCCCTTTCGAGAACCTCATGCGGGTACGTTTCAATGAAATGGTGCATATATCCTTCAAACCACCACTTTATGAAACCTGTTATTGTGGCAAATATTGCAAGGATGGTGAGAACGGATGTCATAATTTTTGGATTTTCCTTCGGATGTTCTCTTCCCCTGTAATCCCCTACAAAAGCCATGAACCACACTCTGAAGGTGTAGAATGCTGTTAATGCGGCTGCAGCTATGCCAAAGAAGGTCAGTACCATATCTCCCCTCTGGAAAGCAGACAGGATAACCTCATCTTTACTGAAGAAACCACTGAATGGAGGAATCCCGGATAGTGCAAGGCTGCCTGCAAGCATTGTTAATGCCGTAACGGGCATAACCTTCCTTAGCCCACCCATTTCTCTTATGTCGTTGGTCATACAGGCATTTATTACACTGCCAGCAGCAAGGAAGAGGAGGGCTTTGAAGAAAGCGTGATTCATTAAGTGGAACATTCCAGCAAATATGCTTCCCGCACCCAGGGCAAGAAACATGTAACCGAGCTGAGAAATTGTTGAATATGCGATAACCTTCTTTATGTCAACCATAACCAGTGCCATTGATGCAGCAAACAATGCAGTGAAGCCTCCTATGTATGCAACTGTCGTCATAGCATCCGGACTGAGGACGAATAACGGGTAGTTTCTTGCCACAAGATAGACACCAGCCTTAACCATGGTTGCTGCATGGATTAAAGCTGAAACAGTCGTTGGACCTTCCATCGCATCCGGCAACCAAACATGCAGTGGAAACTGTGCAGACTTGCCGACTGCTCCACCGAAAATCATTACAGCTGCAAAAGTCAGAATTGTCAAATCCATCTCAGGTGCAAGCTCAAACAATTCTGTCAGGCTGAATGTACCGGCATAAACAAACAGAACTATAATACCTATCAGAAACATTACATCTCCAGCTCTTGTAACAAGGAAAGCTTTCATTGCAGCTCTTGCAGCTTCAGGCTTTCTGTAGAAATAACCGATTAGGAGATAGCTGCACAGACCAACGATTTCCCAGAACATGAACATCAGCAAGAGATTGTCTGCAATTACAAGACCGAGCATGCCCACACTGAACAGTTGCATCTCAGCAAAGTATCTGCTGAGCTGGTTTGTCCTGATGAAGGGAACCATGTATCCCATTGAATAGATATGAATCAATAGAATCAGTAGAGAGACAACAAGAACCATTATTCCGCTCAGACTGTCAATGAGAACTCCAAATTCAATCTCCTTACCACCGACTATCGCCCACGTTATACTCGCATGATATGTCTTTCCAGCAAGAACATCAAGGAATGAACCGAGTGATATGAGGAAGCTGAGGAACATAAAGAAGATTGCTACCTGACCGTACCCCATTCTGACTCTGTAACCACCTATCAGACATATTATAAACCCGAATACTGGCATTATCGGAATTAACCACGAATATTCAATCATTTCTACCACCTCAACCTGCTAAATACATCAATATTCACTGTTCCAAAGTTTCGGAAGAGTCTGACGATAATTGCAAGCCCAATTGCTGCTTCTGCTGCTGCCACGACAATTATGAACATTGCAAATATCTGGGCTATGTAACCATCGGCATAATACCTCGAAAAAGCAATGAAATTGATGTTAGCAGAGTTGAGCATAACCTCTATACCCATGAGCATAACGATTGGGTTTCTTTTTGTCGATACACCAAATATCCCTGTTGCAAATAATGCTGCAGAGAGTATAACAAAAAGACTGACAGGTATCACGGCTCTTCCCTCCTTACCATATGAATTGCTCCAAACACCGCTGCAAGAATAAGTAATGATGCAACTTCAAAAGGAATTCCAAAGGTTAGAAAGAGTGAATTTCCGATTTCAACGAGATTCGGTGACCACATCTGATGAATGGGGTATTCTCCATCTACAATGAATACAGTTGCACTACCCAGAAATACAATGCTGAGCAGCAGTTTAACAATAAGTCTCTTATTCTCTTCATAGCTCATCCATACCACCCCTGGTGACCATTATAGCGAATACTATCAATATGCTTACTGCCCCAGCGTACACCATTACATGAATAAATGCAAGGAAGAAAGACTCGAGCATCACGTATATGCCGCCAATCATGAGCATCGTAAGGGCAAAGAAGACGGCAGAATGCATGGTATTCTTCGATGTAAAGATTAGCAATGACGACGTGAGTGTAATGGCAGCAACAATCCAGAATACACCAATGTCAAGCATTTTCAACCCTCCTTCGGAAAAGGATGCATTTTTATTTTTAGATTGCAGGACTTCTCCACAGCCCCTATATCTGCATCAGCAAAATCAGCAGTTCCTTTTTCTCTGATGAAATCAATTACTTTTTTACCGACTGTCGTCCTTACTATCACTGTCGAGAACCCCTCACTACTTCCGATGCTTCCAACACTGACATCACTTTCAACTCCAGTAAAATCCTGACAGACCATACATCCTGATGGAACAATACTATCCATTTCCTTGACAGGAAATGTTATTTCATTACCTTCACTCAGAGTAACAATGAATTTACCTTTCGTTATGTCCATTTTTGTTACCTGAGTTAAATCCTCAACTCCTTTGCCTTTGAGGAATTTCACAAGCTGATTGTAATAGAAGTTCTCCATGCAGAAGATTGAAACAACCAACTGGACTTTCTTATAATGCTGGACACCTTTCTGAAGGCTTCTCTGACCCGAAACCATGCATGGGGTTCCAACCACGCCCGGTTTCTTGGCTGTTTTCATTGCGTCCCTGAGACCGGGAAGAGCATCTGCAAAACTGTACTTTGATCCCCTTACTTTCTCATCTTCAAGCATCTTTGCTCCTCTTGCAACCTTTATCCTTGGTTTCCACTTGTTGTCTCTTTCAACAACTACTGCAGAATCGATGAGTTTCATTTCCAGGGCAGAAGCCATGATTTCCGTTACCATGCCCCCATCCTGACCTCCAAATCTCTTTGATTTTGCAGCAATAATTTCGGTATAATTTCCAACACCACTCAGTGGCTTATAATCAACTCTGGGGCAGAATTTGACGCAGACTCCATCGTCTATGCATTCGTCTTCCCATTTGGGGAAAGATATTGGCTTATCAGCCCACTGTATCCCGAAAACGGGACAGATTGCCACACAGGTTCCGCAGTGACTGCAAATCCCCGAATCAATGACTTCTTTTTTGAGGTTTCCAAAATATTTAATGTCTTTTTGTTTCTTAATAGGAACACTAACTTCCCACTCTAAAACGCTCATTTACTACCCCCCCTGTATTCTACGAGGTCAAGTACCCCTCCTGGACAGTTGCTGACACAGTGTCCACAGCCAGCGCAAACTTCCGGGTCAACACTGATTGTTCTTTTACCATCAACAGTTACCTCAGAAATGGCATCAACAGGACATGTCATCACGCAGATGAGACAGCCAATACAATTTTTGGGTTTTACAGCATGAGACCTCTTGTAATATGGCCTGATATAGGGTTGAACCTCTTTTGTTAACTTCTGAAACTTTTTAATACCGTATACAAGCTCGCCCCTCTCAAATTCCATCAGTTCGAGCTTTGGACCCATAATCATGCAATCTGTCGGGCAAGCATCGGCACAGAACCCGCAGAACAGACATCTTCCGAGGTCAAGGTAAAATCCTTTCAGGTATTTTGTACCGTCTGATTTTGTCTCGATATTAAATTCTATACAGTTCACGGGGCAGGCTCGCTCACATGCTCTGCACAGCGTACAGTGATTTAGAGTATAAAGAGGGTGTCCACGATAACCTTCAGGAACTTCCATCCTCTCATCCGGATATTGAATTGTAATGGGCCTTTGCAACAGATACTCAGCAGGAACCTTCATCGCTCCGATTACTCTTTTGACGAAGTTTGCCATTTTTATCACCCCATTGCAAATAAAATTCCCATTGCCCAGAACAGATTCACTATCGCAAGGGGAAAGAGCCTCTTCCAGCCAAGCTCAAGTAATTGATCGATTCTGAGTCTGAAGTAAGCAGCTCTAATCCAGATTAGCAGGAAAATCACAGCATAAACCTTTATCAAAAACACTACCAGTGTGACGATGGTGAACAGTGCCGGATGAATTGATGCCTGTAATATCTCCATTCCATAAAAACCATATCCTCCAAGAAATACTGCAACTGCAAGACATGCTGTGACAAAAACACCAATGTAATGGGCAGCCATAAGCATACCATAATACATACCACCGTATTCTGTCATAAAACCAGCGACAAGCTCGGATTCAGCCTCTGGGATATCAAAAGGTGTTCTTTCAAGCTCTGCCAGAACTGTTATCAGATATATAACAAAGCCAAGTGGCAACAGTATTATGTACCAGATGTCCTGTGCTTTCGCAATCCCGAGAACGTCAATACTTCCAGCAAGAAGTGCAGTGGTCACCAGCACGAGAATTGCAGGCAACTCATAACTTATCATCTGTGCAGCAGCTCTTGAACCGCCAATCAGTGAATATTTATTGTTTGAGGAGAGACCACAGAGCATTACTCCGAGAGGTTCAAGTGAGGCAAGTGCGATAATGTACAGAAGGCTTGCCTCGTTCCTTAACCCAACAAGACCCTCTCCAAATGGAACCATCAGACCGATTGCAAGTCCAGCAAAAACAACAATTGCAGGTCCTGCTGTATATGTCAATGGGTCAGCCCTTGCTGGACGAAACACTTCTTTTGTTAAAAGCTTCAGGAAGTCTGCGATTGCCTGAAAGAAACCCCACACTATTGGAGGACCTGCATATACTGGGCCCCTTCTGTTCATCATTCTCCCGAGAAGTTTTCTTTCAAGATAAACAACCACCAGAACGTTTATCATGACAAACATAATTATTATAAAGCTTTCAATAAGTGCAAGGAGAACTTTTGCTCCAGTTTCGGTAATCAATGGAGAAAGAATCTCCAGAGCTTTCGAATAGACCGGATTCAATAAAGCAGAATCATACCAGCTCATTTACATCACCTGTCCGTGTCCCCTAAACATACATCCAGACTTCCAAGTATCGCTGGTAAATCAGCAACATTATGTCCTGGCATGATTACCTTTGTTGACTGGATGTGTATGTATGCTGGGCTTCTTATCTTCAGTCTGTACGGGCTGTTTCCTCCATTGCTGACAATATAGTATGATGCTTCCCCTCTTGGAACCTCGACCCGATTGAATACCTCACCTTCAGGTGGTTTCTTGGGTGCCTTAATCTGAATGTCACCTGATGGCATTTTTTCTGCGAGGTCTCTGGAAATATTAATACTCTCGAATATTTCCTGCATTCTCACCATATATCTTGAATAACAGTCTCCATCTTTCATAACAACTGGTTCAAAGCCTATTTCCTCGTATAGCAGATATGGGTCGTTGTACCTTACATCAGTCTTCAAACCACTCCCTCTCGCAACAGGCCCTGTTACACCCCATGCTTTAGCCTTATTTCGTGGAAGCACACCAACGCCCTGAACTCTTTTGAGAAATGTCTCATTTTCTGTCATTAAGTCAATAAAATCTTTCATTTTTCTTTCAATTCTGTTCAGATTTCTGACCACCCTGTCTTCCCAGCCAATAGGAGCATCTCTTGCGACCCCTCCAAACCTCGGGTAATTATAAGTCATTCTGTGTCCGGTCAATCTTGAAAGCAAATCAAGAATAAACTCTCTTTCTCTGACCGCGAAAAGCATGGCAGTAAAGTTGCCGAGGTCTATTGCATAAGCCGCTAACCATACAAAATGACTGGCTATTCTCTGCAACTCGAATGAAATCGTTCTGAGGTATTTTGCCCTCTCTGGAGGTTCTATATCCATCAATTTTTCAACAGCACCGATATATCCTTCGCTCCACGCAATTGAGGCAACATAACAGAGTCTATCATTATAGGGAATAAACTGATACCACGTTCTGTTCTCTGCTATCTTCTCAACACCCCTGTGGAGATAACCGATTGTTGGTTCCACATCAGTGACTGTTTCACCATCAACCTTTACCTTCAATCTCCACAATCCATGTGTGAATGGATGTTGAGGACCGAAATTAACCCACATTTCTGCCATGTTACCACCACTTGTAATCTTTACGTAAAGGGTGCCCTTCGAAGTCTTCTGGAAGAAGCAAATGCTCCAGGTTGGGATGCCCTTCGAAGATTATTCCAAACATCTCGGCAGCTTCTCTTTCGTGAAAACTTGCAGTGGGCCAGACCTCTACGACTGAGTTGACAGCTGGATTGCCTTTGGGGAGTTTTGTCTTTGTTATGAAAATAATTCCATCAGAATAACTGCCAACAAGATAAATTACCTCAATTCTATCATCATAATCTGCCCCGGACAAAGATGCTAGATAGTCTCTTCCCATACTGTCCCTCATGAAGTACATAACATCCAGAATCTGCTCAGAAGGCACTTCAGCCACTGCTCTTCTTCCATCCTTCACCTCCACCTGAACATCCGCAAATTTTTTCTTCAGAGATTCTGCGAGAGAATTTATGTCCGTCATTTTCTACCCTCCTTCAACATTTTCCTGAACTTGATTACTGAATCCAGAAAAGTTTCCGGTCTTACTGGACATCCCGGAACATACACATCAACAGGCATTATTTTGTTAACTCCCTTTACAACGTTGTAAGAGTCGTAAAATGGTCCACCGCTTGTTGCACAACTGCCAATTGCCACAACCCACTTTGGCTCAAGCATCTGTTCATAGAGAATTCTCAACCTCGGTGCCAGTTTTCTCGTTACCGTTCCACTCACCCAGAGCAAATCCCACTGCCTCGCTGTTGATGGGCTCAAAACTCCATGTCTCTCCGCATCAAAATGGGGACCAAAGACAGCCATTGGCACCTCAATCGAGCAGCAAGCAATACCAATATGAGAGCCCCACGGGGAGAAGCCCCTTCCCCATTTTATCAAAGGCCCGAGAGCAGCCCATAATCCCTTTCCTATATCCTGTGCTATTTTGTCAATCAAGCTCTCACTTCTCTGGAGAAATAGCTCCGAGTTGTCAAGTCCAACTATTGCACTTGCATCTCCATCCTGCATTGTTATTATTCTGGGTAGTTCATCACCCATTTCAACGCCCCCTTTGTCCATGCATAAGCAAGTCCGATAACAAATACGCCAACGAAAACAACCATTTCAACAACACCCAGCAAACCAATATTTTTCAAAACAGCAGCCCAAGGAAACATAAATAAAGCCTCGATATCAAAAACAACGAACATCAGTGCAAATGTATAGTACTGTATACTGAACTGGACTCTTGCTGTTCCGTATGGTATTTCACCGCACTCATACGTTTCAGCCTTCAGATATGAGTATCTGGATGGAGTGAAAAGCTTTGGAAGATAAAAGCTCGCAACTGGCACCAACAAAGCCAGAACCATGTATATCGCCATCTTACCGAAAACTTCTACGCCCATGTTCAACCACCTTTTTTATTTCAACGATATTAGCTTGCCCACCTTTTTTATCAGTGGCAATCAATTTTTTGGCGATTTATTTGGGTACTTAAAAATGTTTCTATTTTTATTGTGTCTGGAATACTGTGTTAAATCATTCCACCACTTCAGCAGATTTATTGAGATGGCTTATTTCGGTTTTTTTCTAAGTTTTGTTTTTAATAATTTTTAGTTTCGCAATCCTGAAGTTAAAGATTTAAATAATTTATATAATAAATTTATTCAATTTCGAAGCATTCTCAATTCTACTCAACAATATTATATATGCCAGACAACACCATTCAGTATGCGAAATGTCTTCTTTATCAATTCGAGGGCTGAAGTTTGTGAAGTTGAGAAGTGGTATCAACCAAAGTTGAGTCTCGCCAGAAAACTTGAAAAGCTTATCGATGAAAGCGGTACACTTGATTTCATCGGAAAAGGAGATATTATTGCTGTCAAGACGCATTTTGGAGAGAGAGGAACAACTAAAACTCTCCGGCCAATCTTCATAAGGAAAATTGTTGATGCAGTGAGGGAAAGGGGCGGTAAGCCATTTGTAACTGAAACAACAGGACTTGGCATGGTAAAGGACAGGTGTACGGCGATTGGAAGGCTAAAAATAGCTGAAGAGAATGGCTACACATCTCAGACTCTAAATGCACCCATAATAATTGCTGATGGTATCAAAGGATATGACTACGTTGAAGTTGGAATCGATGGAAAACACCTCAAAAAAATCAATGTTGCAAGGGCAATAGCTGATTCAGATGCCGTTGTATGCGCCACCCACTTCAAGCTGCACATGATGGCAGGGATGGGTGGCAGTATAAAGAATATTGGAGTGGGGTGCGTTGCTAAACCATCAAAATTTGATTTGCACTGCCCCACGTATCCCTCAATCAACGAGAACTGCAATGAGTGCGGTGATTGTGTTGAGGTATGTCCTTCGAACGCCATAATTGATTTTAAAGTAATTGAAGAGCTTTGCATCAAGTGTGCAGCATGCGATGAGGTTTGCAGCCAGAATGGTGTAGAGCTTACATGGCTGGGTGGAAAGGATATATCGGAGAGAATTGCAGAATGTGCCGCTGGTGTCATGAAGACTGTCGAAGATTTCGCATTTTTCAATTTCGCAGTTGATATCACTCCTCATTGCGATTGCCACCCGTACAGTGACAATCCGGTTGTTCCTGATATAGGCATCTTTGCTTCAAATGACATGGTTGCAATTGATAAAGCATGCTATGATTCTTATGTTAAGCTTGAAAAAAATCCAGATTCTCTTGTGGAGAAGTTCTGGGAATGGACTGACCCGCTTGCTCAAATTGAACATGCCAGGAAACTTGGAATCGGCATAAGCAATTACAGAATAGTTGATGGAAATGAATAGGTATCTCAGACAGATAATGGTGCCTGAATTTGGCGAGAAGGGTCAGGAGAAACTCTCAAGAGCAAAAATTCTCGTTGTTGGAGCTGGTGGGCTTGGTAGCACTGCTATCGCATATCTTGCCGCAGCGGGTGTGGGTGAGATCGGGATAGTTGATGGGGATGTTGTGGAAGAGAGTAATCTTCAGAGACAGACAATTCATGCCGGAAACGTCGGTTTAAACAAAGCGGAATCAGCAAAAAAGTTTGTTGAAGAATTGAATCCATACGTAAGTGTTCGGTCATACCCTTTTTATGTAACTGCTGAGAACGTTATATATCTGGTCGAAGAATATGACATTGTTGTTTCATGTCCCGACAACTTTAAAGTCAGGTATCTGCTCAATGATGCATGCAGATTGCTTGATAAAACCCTGATTCATGCAGCAATCTACAGTTTTGAAGGGGAAGCTATGACGATTGAAAAACCACCCTGTTATCGTTGTTTATTCTCAGAAGCACCCATTGAGACAGAGAATCCTGTGATGGGTTTTACTGCAGGTTTTTTTGGATGTGTTCAGGCTGCAGAATCAATAAAAACTGTAGTGGGCTTATCCACCCTTAATGGAAAGTATCTGAGGGTTGATTTATTGACAATGGATTTCATGCTGGCTGAGATTAAACAAAATCCAGAATGTCCTGTCTGCAGTGGAAAGCTTAGCGGGATTTATCCTGAGAACTACGGGGGAAGCTGCCGGATTGTAAGACTTGAATGAGATTAATAAACCCTGAATCATCTAAAATTCAAATTCAGCAAGGTATGTATCAATGTTCAGGATAAAATCGTTCAATCTGTCAATCGGTATTACAATACATCCTGAGTGGAGGAACAGGCTGTCATCAATGAATGAAACAATGACGGGTATCACATCACTTCTTTTCAATCTTGAGAATCTTCTACATCTGTTAAAATGCTTTCTTGCCTGACTCTTTAAAGCAGAAACCCTGTACCATCCTTCAGAATACTTCTTTGCATCTATTGCGATAATCTTTCCAAATTTTTCTGCAATGACATCGATTTCAGACTTTCCCTCTTCGTCCCGGAAAACAACTCGAAATTGTGTCTCATAACCGTGTTTATTGAATATTTCCTGTACAAACTCCTCAAAATCCTGCCACCTCATTTCTGACGGATTTTCTTTACTGCATCCTCTGTCAGGTCATCTTTATCGATAAATGTGATGAAGTACCTGAATGCGCAATCAAATTCTTCGGGGTCAGCATCTCTGAAAATATCTGCAGATGTGTATGTTGTCACCACGAAGTAGTCTTTTAATCCAATCCCCGTTCCGGTGTCAATCTGTTTAACCTCGCTGTCGTCAAAATCGCTTGAAACAACAACCACAGTATTGTCCTCAAGTTGTTTTTTAACAAATTCAACAAATGCATCCCTATCAAAGATGTATGTTGGCATATTTTCTCCTTCTCCCGGTTACATATAAATTTTTCATAAAGACACACTTGAACAAAAGACGAAAAAATTTAAATCCAACTCAAAGCTGGATTTTTAACCGGCATTGAAGAGGTTGCCGGTCAAATCGGAGATGATTTAATGCTATCACCACTGGAATTAGCTTTACTCAAGTCTTTAGAGATCGGAAGAAGGTTTTCGGTAGATGAAGCAGCTGAGTTATCGGGAATGAAAAAAGATACTGTCTTTAAAGTAGTTCAGTATCTTAAAGAAAAGGGTTTAGCGGAAATCGAAACCAGAATTATTCGGGAATACAGTCTGACTGAGGAAGGGAAAAAATATCTCGAAAATGGATTTCCTGAAGAAAAGGTTCTCAGACTGCTTGATGAGGGGAGGGCTCTGAACGAGATAGAGAAAGAGATAGGTAAAAAAGAGGCGGGCATTGGGATTGGCTGGCTCAGGAAGAAAGGTATTGTAGCCATAGAAAAAGGAAGAGTCAAGGTTAAAGAAAGGAAACCCTTTGAAGAAAGAGAAGCTCTGAAACTATTGGAGAGGGGTGAAGCGTTCAGAATCTCAGATGAGTTACTCAGAGTCCTGTTAAAAAGGAAGCTTGTCTCTATCGAAGAGCACAAAGAGATTTATGTGAAGATTCTTGAGATACCTGAAGCTGAACTGAAAGAAGTAATTTCAGACCTCACACCAGAAATCCTTCTGACAGGCAAATGGAAAGAGGCAGATTTCCTGAAATACGACATTAAAATACCTTCTGAAGATATTTTCACGGGAAAGATTCATCCCTATGAAAGAATAATATCGGAATGCCGTAAAATCTTTCTTGAAATGGGATTTACGGAGATTAAGGGAAATTACGTTCAGACCTCCTTCTGGAATTTTGATGCACTCTTCCAGCCTCAGGATCACCCGGCAAGGGATATGCAGGATACGTTCTATCTTGATGAATATGTGGACTTAAAAGATGAACAGGTTGAAGCGGTTAGTAAAACACATGAAAATGGATGGAAGACAGGTTCTACAGGCTGGGGTGGAGAATGGAGTTTGAAAAGAGCAGAACAGCTTGTTTTAAGGACACACACAACAGCCATCACAATACACCATCTCGCAAATAATTCAGAGCCGCCTGTCAAGGCATTCTGCATAGATAGAGTATTCAGAAGAGAGAGTATAGATGCGACGCATCTTCCAGAATTCGAGCAGCTTGAAGGTGTTGTTCTCGACAGAAAGGTCGGCTTCAGGGATTTACTCGGCCTGCTCAGAGAATTCTTTCTAAAAATGGGTTTTGAGGATGTCAGATTCAGACCCGGCTATTTTCCATACACGGAACCGAGTGTTGAGCCTGAGGTGTATGTCGAGGGATTGGGATGGGTTGAACTTGGCGGTGCAGGAATTTTCAGAGAGGAGGTCACACTGCCGCTCGGGATTAAAGACAAGGTTCTTGCATGGGGGCTGGGCATCGGGAGACTTGCGATGCTTCGACTTGGAATGAAAGACCTCAGAAGACTCTATGTTCCGGACATAGGCTGGTTAAGGAAAACGCCAGTTATCAGTTCAAAAAAGGGAGGGAAATAATGCCAGTAATACAGCTATTCTGGGATGAACTTGAAAGACTTGTTGGAAGAGGAAGAGAAGAAATTCTCGAGAAACTTCCTATGCTTGGCTGTGATATTGAGAGAGTGGAGGAGGAGACGATTGATATTGAGTTCTTTCCCAACCGACCTGACCTTTACAGTGTTGAAGGTGTTGTCAGAGCATTAAGAGGTTTTCTTGATGTTGAGCACGGGTACAGAGAGTACAGAGTGGAGAAGGGTGACTGGAAAGTAACTGTGGAATCGCAGGTTTTTGAAGTGAGGCCAAGAATTGTATCGTGCATCGTCAGAGATATAGAAATCACTGACGAAGTTATCAGGTCTCTTATGGAAATTCAGGAAGATTTGCACTGGACAATAGGACGAAACAGGAGAAAAATGGCAATAGGAGTTCACGACCTGAGCAAAGTCTACTTCCCGTTACGTTACACTGCTGTAGATAGTTCATTTTCGTTTATTCCTCTTGATTTCGAGAATGTTATGAGTGTTGGAGAAATCCTCGAGAAACATCCGAAAGGAAAAGTTTACAGTTTTATTCTTGAAGGAAAGGACAGATTTCCAATGATTATTGACTCGAGAGACGAGGCGATATCATTCCCGCCGATAATAAACGCAGAAAAAACACGGGTTACAGAGGATACAACCGACCTCTTTGTGGACGTTACTGGTTTTGATAACAATGTTGACAGTGCCCTGAATATTCTCACAACGATGCTCTCAGACAGAGGTGGAAAAATTGAGGAAGTGGAAATAATGTATCCCGATAGAACAGAGATAACACCCGATCTTGAAGGAAAGACAATGACTGTAAGAAAAGATGAGATTGAGTCACTTCTGGGGTTTGAACTTGAAAATAAAGAAATTGAGCTTGCTCTCGGCAAGATGAGGTTTGGTGTAAGCAAAAGCAATACAGAATTTGAAATCAGAATACCCCCATACAGAGCAGATATTCTGCACAGGTGGGATATTATTGAGGATATAGCAATCGGTTACGGATACAACAGAATTGAGCCAGAATATCCTCCAACAACCACAATAGGTATGAGACACAGCTGGAATGAGATAAGGGACGCATCAAAGGAGATAATGACCGGCTTGGGTTATTTAGAAGTTATAACTTTCACTTTGACAAATGAAAGAACACAGTATGAAAAAATGAGAAGGAAATTTAATGCGGACTGTATTCAGGTTATGCATCCTATTACTGAAGAGCACACGCTAATCAGAACTGATATTCTTCCCAAGCTTATTGAATTGCTTTCAATGAACAGGCATCACACCCTCCCGCAGAAAATCTTTGAAGTTGGTGATGTTGTGACGGGGATGAAGAACAGATTGAGGCTTGCAGCCTGCTCCACGCATTCGAGAGCGAATTTCTCTGAAGTACGCAGTGCAGTTCAGGCGGTGATGAAAGAACTCGATTTAGAGTGGGGGGTAACAGACTGCGATGATGGTATCTTCATTGAAGGAAGGAGAGGAAAAATTACTGTGGAAGAAAAGGATGCAGGTGTTTTCGGAGAGATTCATCCAGAAGTTCTTGAGAATTTTCAGATTATGAACCCGGTGGTTGGATTTGAGATAGACCTCTCAACAATTTTTGACACAGGAATCGTTCTTTAATTCTTTAACTCAGGATTCAATTTCAACCTTGCCTGTTGGGTAAAGGCATCTTGGCTCAGGACCAAGGAAATCACCACTCATAGCAAATGCTCTTGCTCTCGAACCTCCACACATAAATCGAAACTCACACTTTCCACATTTGCCTTTGAGGTTATTTGCATCCTTCAATAGCCTGAATATCTCCGTCTCCATATATATTTCCTTCAACGTCTTCTTTCTAACGTTTCCTGCAATTATAGGTAAAAATCCACTGGGATAAACCTCACCGATATGGCTTATGAAGAACATTCCTCTTCCATCTGTGATACCCATTCTTCTCTTAATACCATCCTTTGCAGCGAGGCTTCTACCATGGGCACCTGCAACAACTGCCTTATGTTCTGATTTAAAATTCATTTCAGCCTTAATCTCATCGAGTTTGCCTTTCAGTTCAGAGTATAAGTCTCCCATCTTCATTTTGTAAATGCCCGCATCTCTCATGTATTCCACTCTTCTCAGGTGTGTCGCAGCAGAACTTTTTACGTTTAAAGGTGTTTCCCTGCCAACATCATACAGCCAGCTTAGAACATCTTCAAATTCCTTTGAACTCGGCATGTAGTCTGCCTTGGCTCTCCCTGTTGGAACAACAAAGAAAACGTCCCACAGTGCAACATCATTCTCAATCCCTATCCTCATTATCTCTGGAAGATCATGAATATTGAAGGTGGAAACTGTGGTGTTAATCTGTCTTGAGATATCCATTTCTTTTGCCATTTCGAGTATATTCAGGCTTGTCTCAAATGTTCCGGAAACTCCTCTGAAGTAATCATGAATTTCAGGATTGCTGCCATCAAGACTGATAGCAATTCTGGCAACTCCTGACTTCTTCAGTTCCTTCAACCTGTCTTCAGTTGCAAGCTTTGTACCGCTGAATGCCATGGCACTTCTTATTCCTCTGGAGTTCGCATACTTCACTATCTCAAAAACATCCTCCCTCATCAAAGGGTCTCCACCTGTAAAAACTACGAGAGGATACGGCTGACCGAATTCAGCAATATAATCGATAACTCTGAACACCTCTTCTGTATTGAGTTCATCCGGGTGTCTGTTTCTCTGAGCTTTCGCTCTGCAGTGTTTGCATGCAAGCATACATGCTCTTGTGAGTTCCCAGAAAATTATAAATGGCTTCTTCTGTAAATCAAATTCCTGCATAAAACACCTGATTCAGCAAGGATTTAAGCTTAACCCCTAACAGAAGAATTAAAAAATTAGAGAGATGCAAAAGCACCCTCAAGTGGTGGAACAACCTGTTTCTTTCTTGACATCACACCATCAAGCCATACTGATCTGCCCTCAAGCGGTTTTCCAAAAGCTTTCTCCACAACGCTTGTGTCGTCTGAGACTGCGAGCATCTCTGTACCCTCTTTCATAATGTCTGTCAGCATCAGGAAAATGCTGTGGTAATTGCCTTCGCTCTTTATCTTCGAGATTTCATCGTAAAGAGCATCCTTGACATCTGCAAGCAAATCAAGGCTCACGACCTCAAGCTGTCCAACTCCAACCTTCTTTCCTGACATGTCAAAGTCCTTATAGTCTCTGTAAACAAGGTCTCGTGGTGACTTGCCTGCAACATCGGACTTTGCCTTGAACATTTCCATTGCTAAAGCGTCAAGATCATCAATGCCTGCAATCTTTGCCAGCTCTTCTGCAACTTCTTTGCATTTCTCGGTTGTGGTCACTGATTTAAATGCAACTGTATCGCTCACAATCCCTGCCAGCATCAAACCAGCAATGTTGGGTGGGATTTCCACTCCCGTGAGATCAAAGAGAATCTTGAGCGATGTCATTGTGCAACCAACCGGGAAGTTTATGAAGAGAATCGGGTTGGGGGTTGTTACATCACCGATTTTATGATGGTCAATGATTGCTACGATTTCCGCCTTGTCAATATTGTCTATGGTCTGGCTGATGTCGCTGTGGTCTGCAAGAATTATCTTCTTACCTGTCCCGTCGGTCATGAGTTCTGGTGCTTCAAATCCAAATCTGTTTAACACGAATTCCGTTTCTGGATTCAGGTCACCCTGTCTTACCGGTACTGCTTCCTCGTCAATCTTCATTATACTGTTCATTTTCCCTGTTTCCTTCCACTGGTTCCACAGATATGCGATAACGATTGCAGAACCGATTGAATCTGTATCCGGGTTTTTGTGTCCTACAACATATACTGGGCTCATGTCATGTTCGGAAATAAAACAAGTTAATAATGTTTTCTTTTTGTGAAATTAATCTGATAAACAATCTGCCATCTTACCACAACCCCTCTCCCCAATCTCTCAACTTCTACGAGTTTGAGGTTAACAGGGATAGCAAAAGAATTTCCATCAACAATTGTTGGCGATTTAGTTCCTCCAATTATCTTATCTCCATAATAGATTGATATTTCATCCACCAGCCCTTCTCTAATCAATCCGTAATTGAGTGTTCCTCCACCCTCTACCATTATTTTTCTTATTCCATTATCATAAAGTTTTTCCACGAGTTCTTTGAGGTTTACTTTCTCCCTTCCACAAATCAAAACGTCAGCTTTTTCCTTTATCCTTTCCAGTTTTTTAGAATCCGATTTTGTTATTTCCGAGACAGCAATAACAGTCTTTGCCTCATCATTGAGAATCCTTGCATCGAACGGAGTTCGACATTTGCTGTCAACAACTATTCTCAAGGGATTAGCCTGCTTTCCCTCTTTAACCCTCTGCTTTCTCAGTTCCTCACTTTTGACTGTCAGTTCCGGGTTATCACTCAAAACAGTACCTATACCGACCATTATTGCATCTGAGGAGGCACGAAGTTTATCAACCCTATTCATATCCTCCCTGCAGGAGATTTTTATCTGCCTGCGACCCTCATCGCTGATTTTTCCATCCGCACTTGCAGCTATATTGATAAATATGAATGGCTTCATTGAATCAGACTTTCAAGTTTTTCCTTTGCATGCCTTACCCTGTTCCTGTTCTTCCCGGAGAATTTTATAATTATATGTCCGGTTTTGGGGTAAGAGCCGATCTCAACATCCCTGAATTCATCAACAACTGCGTTAAGTTTCTTCATTATTCGATCCTCGAATCCTTCAACCATCAATCTTTCTTCGAAGTAATCGCTTGAACCATATCGAAGCAATAGCTTATCCATCATGTACTCCATTTCCGCGGGTACTCCTGGCATTACGGCTATATTCCTGATTATAAATCCGGGAGCTGCTCCCACAATATTATTTATCGCTTCTGAGCCTTCAGGTATAGTTGCCATCTTTTTCATTGCTTCTTCATTTTTCATTCTTGTCTTGAGAAATGAATAAGCATCCTCATCAAGTATAAGTTCTTTTCCGGTAGCTTTGGCCACACCGGCAGCTGTCACATCATCGTGTGTCACTCCAAGACCCCCTGTTACAAGAACAAAGTCAGCATTATTGCTCGAATGCTTTACCACTTCAGCAATCACATCAACTTCATCCGGAATTGTAATCATCCTGAGGACTCTGTGGCCCAATTGAGTGAGCTTCTTTGCGATATATGCTGAGTTTGTATTCACAATATCTCCACTCAGAATCTCATTTCCAACACTGATTACTATGAAATCCATATACTTAGTTTATACAACAATAAGAAAAGTTTTACGAATTTTAAACAGAGGGCTTTAGAATATTTTCAACTCCAACACATACCTGACAATTCAGAAGTTGAAAGGATCGAATCCCTGCTTTATCAGATTCTTTACAGGCAGAAATAAAGGCTCAGGCAGGTTACTCCATTCGAACCATTCCCATTTTTCACATTTGTCGGGTTCCATTACCTTCAGTTCTCCTGAATCGTATTCAGAAATAACATACAGAGTAACGTAATGTTTTCCCTCTTTTAAGAAGATGTCATTTGTATATGCACAACGTCTTAAATTCCTGATAGAGATTCCAGTTTCTTCCATAACTTCTCTTCTGGCACAATCTTCCACATCTTCATAAAACTCCAGATGTCCGCCGGGAAAACTCCATGTACCATAACCATGCTCACTTCTCCTTTTACCAAGCAGAACTCTGTTTTCTTTTATCACTATTACTCCAACACCCACCTTCGGCAATTTACTCATCATTGACCTGAATCCAATCTAATGGGCTTTCTCAAGATAGAAGAGCTTAAAAGCTTTTTAAAGAATTGATAGTCCTTGAGAACTGCCCTTGCTGCTGAGACCATCTTCGCCCCAGCATTGAGCATTCTTTCTGCGCTTTCAATGTCAACAACCGAGTTATTACCTATCAGGAAAGCTTCTGAAGATAACCCTGAGATTAAATTCAGGTCGCATCCTCCGCCCTCAATCATCGCATCCAGATGAATCATGTCACAGCCTGCTTTTTTTAGCTCTCTGATTATATCCACATAATTAACCTCAAGCCCACCCCTCAGCTTTACAGAGACAGGAACATCCATCGCAGAAACTTCTTTAACAATTTCTGTAAGTTTGTCAGGATGAAAAATCAACCACTGCCCGCATTTAATTTCAAGAAACTCAGGCTGCCTGCAGTGAGCATTGATTTCAATGATTCCACTGTATTTCTTTACAATTTCGGCAGCGTTAATATATCCTTCAATACTCTTAGACCTCACATTCACTGCAAGTTTTTCTTTAAGAGACTTCGATAGGGACTTAGTTTCAGTCTCAATCCCCTTTAATGGCTCATCATAAACAAATTCCTTCCTGCCCCTTCTTACAGCCTTCTTCGCAGCCTCGTTTGATGTTTCATCAGCGTTAAATCCCCCAAGAATTAACAGCCCTGCCGGATGTCTCCTGCAGAACTCAGCATCGTTTATCCCTGCCATTGCAGAAAGAACAAGTCTGTTAGGAAACTCAAACATCATATCTCAATTCCTTAACTCTGAGGATACCGTCAAAGACTCTGCTTGCTGTTCCGGTCATATACGCTGAATCACCCAACTCAATCCTCAGTACACCTCCTTTTGTAACCACTTCAACATTATCTGAGACGAGATTGAGCCTGTTTGCAATAGCCACTGATGCAACACTGCCCGTTCCACAGCTGAGCGTTTCATCTTCAACACCCCTCTCATAAGTCCTGATTTCAATCTCATTCTCTGAAATAACTTTAACAAAATTGACATTCGTTCCATGGGGGAATAATTCGCTGTATCTTATTTTTCTTGCAATCCCCTTCACCTCAAAATCAAGGTTATCAACAAAAACAACTGCATGCGGTACACCCACATTCACGGCATATACCACAAAATCCTCTCCGTTAATCGCAAGAATATCTTTCCAGACATCGCCACCCCTTTCTACAGCAGGTATCTTATTGCTCTCAAATTCAGGTTTTCCCATATCCACCCTCACCCGGAACTCCCTGTCAACATTCACCTGCAACTTTTTAATTCCGGCAAGCGTCTCAACCTTAAGATTATTCTCTGCATAGTTCTCTTCAACAATAAATCTTGAAAAACACCTTATACCATTACCACACATCTCAGCCTCACTACCGTCGCTGTTGAAAAACCTGAACTTCGCATCTGCTTTATCTGACACCTGAACAAAGATGAAACCATCCGCTCCAGCCCCAAACCTTCGGTTGCAGGCAGCTCTGACAAAACCAGATTTGAGTTCTTCAGGAATTATGATTTCGTTGAATTCATCGATGAGCAGGAAGTCGTTACCGTTCCCGTGCATTTTGGTAAATTTGATTTTTTCAGGGATTTTAGCGAACTCCATATCTCCGCTGAACTCAATGTTTTTTTAAGATTTGCTCTATCTTCTCCACATAACTCTTTGCAACCTCAGCCGGTCTGTCCGCCCCATATATGCTCCTTCCCACTATTATAAAGTCTGCCCCAGCCTCAATCACTCTCTTCAAATCTCCTTTCTGTGCTCCTACTCCCGGCGAAATAATCAATAGATTTTCAGCCATTTTCCGGAATTTTGAAACCCTTTCAGGGCGTGTTGCGGGAGCAACAATTCCAGAGCATCCGGTTTCCACTGCCATTTGAACTATCTTCTCTGCAACCGGGCTCAGGTACTCCATACCACCGGGACTGCTCAATTCCGAGACAAGAAAAACATCTCCATCATATTTTCCTGCAACATTGACAACGGCTTTTACAGTGTCTCTTCCTGAAAAACCATGTACTATGACTCCGGATGCGCCTGCATTAAATGCGAGTTCTGAGATTAGAGTGCTGGTGTAGGGAATGTCAGCTATTTTTAAATCGGCAATAACGGGTTTGATTTCTGCGAGCTTTCCAATAACTTCAATTCCTGCTGAAAGAATAATCGGGTAATTTACTTTTATTGCATCAAGATAATCGGAGACCGAGGATGCGATGCTCAATGCTTTCCCTCTCTCCACTACATCAATGGCAAGAATAAGTCTCTTATCTTTTTCCATAAAAAAGAGGCATTTAGTTGAGTATTTAGGATTTTCCCCTGTAGAGCTTCATGTATCTGCTCCCGATAAATATTATGTCGAAAAAATAAGTAAAGTTTAAATGTGAGGGTTTGAAAACACAGGTCGGTGGTAGGGTTTGACAAGTGAACTTGGCGTTAAACTCAGAGAAGATATGCTCATAAAATTCATTGAAAACCTTGAGAAACACCTTCAGAATTTGAGGATTTGTCTGGACTATCATCAAATTGAGGAATTTATTAAGACAATTGAGAATGCAAGGTGTATTTTTATAATGGGGGCGGGAAGAAGCGGTTTTATTGCAAGGGCATTTGCAATGAGATTAATGCATCTTGGTTATGACGTTTACGTTGTTGGAGAGACTGTAACACCCCGCATAAGTCAGGATGATGTTTTGATTTCAATTTCCGGCTCGGGAGAGACAACGTCAGTTGTGAACATCAGCAGAAAAGCAAGAGATATTGGCTCCAAGCTGGTTGCAATCACCTACGGGAAGGAATCGACACTTGCAAAAATCAGCAATGTCGTTGTCGTCAGGAATGCGAAAATTAAAACCCAGAATGGAGACAATGAGCTCTCAAAAATTGCACCACTTGGCACAATGTTTGAATTAACAACGTTCATACTCCTTGATGGTCTTATTGCCGAACTCATGAGCAGAAAGGGTCTCAGAGAAGAAGATTTGCTCGAAAGACATGCTGTTCTGGAATAGTAAATTAACCTTAAATAATTAAACTTCTCAGGAATATTATGGATGAGTTATTCAATATTATTGAGAAACTGAGCAATGCACATGGAACGAGCGGTTACGAAGATGAAATCAGGGATATTATCAGAGAAGAACTTGAAGACTACGTTGATGAGATAAAGACTGACAGAATGGGTAATATAATGTGCATCAAGAACGGTTCAAAGCCTGAAGTGATGCTCGCAGCTCATATGGATGAGATAGGTTTTATGGTGAAACACATTGATGACAGGGGATTCATCCGCTTCACAGCACTCGGTGGATGGTTCAGTCAGATTGCTCTCGGGCAGAGAGTGGCTATTCATGGCAACAAAGGTGTTGTTTACGGAGTTGTCGGTTCAAAGCCCCCACATCTGATGAAAGAGGACGAGAGGAAGAAGATCATTGAAATTAAAGATATGTTCATCGATTTTGGTGTATCTTCAAAAGAGGAAGCCAGCAAGATGGGTGTGGAAGTCGGTAGCACAATCACAGTAGACAGAACGTTTGTTAAGACAGGAAACAGGTTGACGGGAAAAGCATTTGACAACAGGGCTGGTGTGGCTGCAATGATTCAGTCTGTTAAACAGACCAAAAGCAAATCCACAATCTATGCCGTTGGTACTGTTCAGGAAGAGGTTGGACTGAAGGGGGCAAGAACTTCCGCATTTGCTCTTGAACCCGATGCTGCCATTGCGATTGACGTCTGCATTGCAACAGACTTTCCGGGGGGCGAGTCAGCACACATGGATATCAAACTCGGTAAGGGCCCGGCAATAACAATCGCAGATGCTTCAGGTAGAGGTTTGATTGCATCAAGGAGAGTTCTTGAATGGCTGAAATCAACAGCAGAAAAGAGCAGAATTCCCCACCAGATGGAGGTAGCAGAGGGTGGCACAACGGATGCAACAGCAATTCACCTCACAAGAGCAGGTATTCCCACAGGTGTTGTCAGCATTCCATCAAGATACATTCATTCACCTGTTGAGATGATTGACTTTGAAGATTTGAGAAATTCATCCAGGCTTGTTGCAAAAGCACTTGAGAGTGCCCGGAAATATTTCAAAAGTTGACTTTGCTGAGCCAGGGTGGTTCGGAGGTAGGATAGTGATAGCATTAAAGGGGTTTACCCGAGCTAAATTATCCTGTCATCCACCCTGGCAAAATATCCGGTTTATTTTTAAAAAGATAAGCTTTACTGTAAATAGCATATTATAATTATGATGAAATATTAGTGATGAAGTTCACTCAGAAAATTTATTAATTATAGGGAACAAAAAACATTGAGGTTGGAGAGATTCGGATTCTCGAATCCTTGGGGGAAAATTTTCTCTCCAACCTCTCTCCTGTAATAAAATTGCTATTATAAAAATAATAATTTTAGCCAAATCTTAAATCCAAAAATTTAAATAGATGCCTTACATTATAATAATAATGGTTGTGAATTCAAAGTCATATTATACGATACTCGAACAGCACCTCAATGGTCTCAGTGATGCTGACCTGCTCAAGGACTGGAAAATGGAGGAGGGGGAGAATCCAGTTAAGGAATACTGGGTAGGAAAACCTTTTGTTAAAGTGATAATTACACTGAACAAAGAAAGTGGTGAGAGAAGATACTACAGTCTTGAACCGGCAATAACAGAGAGAGAGTATCTCGTACTCAATGATATTTTTCAGGATCTCGAAAATATACTCATTCTGAAAGATCTTTCACTCTCTCCTGAGGTAAAGGCTGAAATTCTGAAAGACACTTACGATGAGATAACGAAAGAGTACGGTATTATATTGAGACCCGACCTCAACCTGAAATATCTGTACTATATCTATCGTGATTTTCTGGGATATGGACCTATAGATCCCATTTTGAATGACCCTTATATTGAGGACATTCACTGTGACGGAATTGGAATTCCCATTTATGTGTATCACAAAGAATTTGGGAACGTGAAAACATACCTTTCATTCAGGGAGCAGGAACTTGATCACACAGTTCAGGCTCTTGTTCAGATGTGTGATAAGCACATCAGTCACGGAAATCCTATTATTGATGCTACTCTCCCGAATGGGAGCAGGCTACAGGCGACTTACGGAATGGACATAACCCCGAGAGGTTCGTCATTCACCATCAGAAAGTTCACCGAAGACCCGTTCACACCAATTGATTTGATGAGCCTTGGCACATATACTCCCGAACAGCTTGCGTACTTCTGGATGGCAGTTGAGAATAAAATGAGCGTCATGGTCATAGGTGAGACTGCAAGTGGTAAGACCACGACGATGAATGCACTTCTGATGTTTATTCCTCCAGAGGAAAAAATTGTCTCGATTGAAGACACAAGAGAGATTGCACTCATGCACGAAAACTGGGTTTCCGGTATTACGAGACAGGCTGTCGGTGGGGATGAATCAGAAGTGGATATGTACGACCTGCTTAAGACAGCTCTGAGACAGCGACCAGATTACATAGTCGTTGGCGAGGTGAGGGGTAAGGAGGCACTTACGCTCTTTCAGGCAATGTCAACCGGGCATGCAGCCTATGCCACATTTCATGCTGGTGAAATTCAGCAGGCAATTTACAGACTTGAGAACAGCCCATTGAATGTGCCAAGAAGTATGATTCAGTTTCTTGACCTTGCGACAATCCAGATTCAATGGACAAAAGGTGGAATGAAGAAAAGAAGGGCAAAGAACATCTATGAGATTATAGGAATAGACCCCAATGATAGAAATCTGCTCATTAACAGAATTTATACGTGGAATAGCTACAACGATGACTACAAGCAGGTCGAGGCAATGAAAAAGATTGAAAAAATTTCAATGAGTCTCGGTGTGGATGTGGATGACACATTGAAGGAGATAAGGAAGAGGGCTGAATTTTTACGAAAGCTTCAAAAAATTGGCGTAAGGTATTACAAAGAAGTGACAATGATGATACACGCCTATTATAGAAATCAGAATGAGGAGATTGATGAGATAATCAACGAGGGTAAAAAATATGGTAAATATTATAAAATCGAAAGTGAAAATTAATCCCCTCAAAAAAGCTTATGTTCATTCACTAAATCTGTATGCGCCTCAATTTTTAGTTAAATATTATAGAGATAGATACAATAAGAATAAAAGCAAATATCACGACCTCGAGAAAAATCTGAAGGGTAGCAGGTTACCTGTGACAGTACAGAAATACCTTGCAATAGCAGCATTCTATCCACTGATATTACTTCCCGGCTTTATTATCGCAGGTATTCTAATAGGTGGATTTTTCGTTGACGTTCTTGTAAAAACAGGCAATCTTCAATTACTGTCGGTAAACTCACCGTTAACTTCTCCGTCATTTCTGTCTCAGAATAAAATTTTAATATTAAAAATACTCTTTATTATTGGTTTTACATCGCTCTTCACATTTCTTACAAGATTGATGATACTTCTCTATCCAAAATTCTACGCCTCTCAGAGAAAACAGAAAATTGAGATAGTATTCCCTCATGTTGTCAATATGATGCTTGGAATGGCAAAAGGGGGAACTCCAATTATGAAGATTTTTAAGGTCATTTCCGAAGAGAGTAATGTAACTGGAGAGGTTGGGAAGGAATTTGGAATTATAATTACGAAAGTTGAGGTGTTCCATAAAGACCTGATAAAATCAATAAGAGAAGTTGCGAATACAACTCCATCGGAACTATTTTCTGACTTTCTGGATGATATGGTAAGCATTCTTGAGGGTAGTGGTAAAATCAGTGAGTTCCTTGATTTTAAATCCAAACACCTGATGGACGAGAAAGAAAAATTCCAGAGTGTATTTATTAACAGTCTGGGAATTATGGCTGAAGTATACATCTCAATACTTGTTGTAGCTCCGCTATTCCTGATAATAATATTTGTCGTCATGAGTATGCTCGGAGACTTCAACCAGCAGTTGATGATGCTTGTAATCTACGTATACATGCCTGTGGGCGGAATAATGTTCTTATTTATGATTTCGTCAATGATGGAAGGTTATGAAGTAAAATGGACGGAGGAGAAGCTGAAAAAATTCCCGCTTATGGCAAGGATTGTGGAAGAGGACGATGATGGCTTTCAGTATCAGAATACTCTTCATAAAAGATTGAACAGAGTAATAACCAGAATAAAAGGAGTTATGGCAGACATCGGGATTTTTATATACAAACCTGAATACACTGCTTATCTGACAATCCCAGCCTCTGTTATCTCCATTCCCTTCATCATCAACTGGGAGATTGAAACTATTCTGATTTACCTGATGATTCTGAACTTTATCCCGTTTGCAATTCTCTCTGAACTCAGAAAGAGAAGAGTCAGTAAAATCGAAGATCATATTCCAGACTTTCTGAAGCAGTTAGCAAGCCTGAACGAGAGTGGATTGAATATCGTGGTGGCAATCAGAATGCTATCTTCTTCAAATCTTGGAATTCTGACCAAAGAGATAATCAAAATCAGAAAAGACCTTGAATGGGGTATGCTGCTGCCTCACGCTCTGAAACGATTTGAGGTGAGGGTGGGAAGTGCAACAGTAACACAGGTTACTTCCATTCTCCTGAGAGCAATGGAGTCGACTGCAACAGTCAAAGATGCGCTCTTTACAGCAGCGAGAGATGCTCAGCTTTACATGAGGTTCAAGAAAAACGTCAAAAATGAGATGTTTGTCTACATTGTTATAATTTACATGACTTTCGGAGTCTTTGTATTCACAATCCTGATTTTGAACAGGAATTTCCTTCAGGTTCTTCCAAGCGGGACATCAGTTCAGGGTTTTTCAGGTCCTAGCTTCCAAATGCCTGACGTTGAAGGTCTGACAAGATTATTCTACCACACTTCTCTCATAAATGGATTGATTGGGGGGCTTGTAGCAGGAGTTATGGGGGAAGGTGAGCTTAAATCCGGTTTAAAGCACGCAATCCTGTTAGTCTTCATAGCGTTCGTATCATTCAAACTTTTTGGATGATTGAGGAAAAGTATATTTACCTTCGGTTTTATTTTCAAAATGTTCTTCACGAAATGTATTACTTTACTGCTGGAAGAAGATGAATGCGATAGTAAGCGCTTGCCTTTTAGGAATAAATTGCAGATATGATGGCAGCAATTCCAGAAATCAGAAAGTTTTTGATTTTATTGAAGAAAAGGGAATCAATCCCATACCTGTTTGCCCGGAACAGCTCGCAGGTCTCCCAACTCCACGTGTGGAGTGTGAAACTTACGGAGATGGATTTGAAGTCCTTGAAGGTCACTCACATGTTTATTCAAGAGAGGGGGAAGTTATGACAGATTTTTTCATAAAAGGAGCTGAAGAAGTGCTGAAGATTGCGAAGATTACAAATGCTGGAATCGCATTGATGAAGTCAAAAAGTCCCTCATGTGGTGCAGGAACAATATATGATGGAACGTTTTGTGGAAGGACTCGAGAAGGGTTTGGAGTTACTGCAGCACTTCTGAGAAAAAATGGTATAGATGTTATTGAGTTTGACTAAAAGAACTCACTGATTTTTATCTGTCTTTTAATGTCACTTTCGAAAATAGACCGAATCTCTAAATCAAGCAATTTCAATCTCTGTTTTGTATAATCGTTAACATCGTAGCAGTCTATCAGATAGTTTGATATTTCCAGATATTTCTTTATTGAGCCTTCATGAACAGATAGGGTAAGTTTCCCGTTACACTTAATGCATTTTCCCTGAAGTGGTATTTTATGATATTTTTGGTCACAGTTAACACATCTGAACTCCTGCCTTGAGAAAGCCCGCAGATTTCCGATTATGTCAGGAAGGAAGTGTGTGTTGATCACTCTTTCGGCAACATCATGCTCGTCCACCGCAGCAATTTTTTCAGCAAGCTCCATCTGGGCATAAACTTTGTCCTGCATTTTTGTGAGTGACTTGTAGGCACTTTCCTTAACACCGAGACTGATATTCTCGGTATCGTGTGTGAATTTTAAGCCATAGTAACGCATTTCTGTCTGAAGTCTGTCTTCTACCCTCTCAATTACCTCGACAATCTCCTTTGGGTTTTTGTATTTCAATGTGGCTTCATAGAACTCCAGTGGATAGCTCTCCATTATATCCATGTTGTGAACCTCGTGATCTACTTCCTTGGGGTCTATAATTGCGGTTAGAACAAGTGGAGCATCCATTCTACCCCCTCTTTTGTCGGGAAGATAGTGTCTGGAGAAGTTGAGCAGTCCATCGAGTAGAAGCATGACGCAATCCTCATCTCCGTCACAGTTCCTCCTCTTGGCAGCGTGGAAGAATGGATGAGCATAACCAGCAAGAACATCTGCAAATCCGATTATTCTACCGAGGACTCCAGCTGAGGTGTGAGGAGCAAGACCAATAACAAGATGTCCAATCAGGTCTTCCACCCTCTCAGCATTGTAAAATCTCTCAACCCCATAAAACTTCTCAAGAAGGTCATCAATGAAGCATGCAACTCTGAGTAAGTAGTCTGCACCGTTTCTGGCAAGAACTATGTCCTGCGGCTTAAGCTCGACAATCTGGGTATCATTCTTTAATTCGTTTCCTTTCCAGTCCACAGTATACCCAAGTTCTTTAAGCTTCTCAACGGTCACACCAACCTCAAATGGTTTGAAATGAGAGATTGGAATGTCTGACATGTCATATCGTATTGTTCCATCTTTGAAAACAAAGACCGAATGTATTGCTCTGAGTATTCCTTTCTCAAGTTTCTCAGGTACTTTATTTCTTGACGTCAATCCAATAACACCCTTTATTGTTTTTGGAGAATCTCTGAGATTCAAATTTTTGAGAGCACCCTCGTAGATTTCCCTGATGTTTATTTTTCTCTTCTTGTATCCGGTCGTTTCCCTTCCACAGTCAGGGCAGACTTCTTCTGCTGTTTTAATTTTACATTTGCTGCAATAGTAAATCTGCTCCGTTAAACCTCCACACGTACATTTAAGCCAGAAGCTCTCTTTACCGCACTTTTTGCATATTCTTGTGGGCAATTCAGTGAAATACTCACCTCTTGCTGCATTGTATGAGCTTGTATAGTTAATCGAATTTTTTATGTCTCTTGTTTTCCCACCTGTGTGACCCACAGGGAATAGAACATGGGGAGGGGGGCTCATTCTTCTTTCTTTGGCTTTCTCAGGTCTCCCCATTCTTGCACCTATTCTTACGGGTGCTTTTGCTCTTACATCAAGTCCAGATAGTTTGTTTACAACATCGAGAGGATTTGTCTCACCATTAAAAATTGTGACTTTCTTGAGGTCGTAATTCAACCCAAGACATCGAACAAGAACCTTCCATCTCCCAATTACAATTCTGCCTTCTCTCAGCTTGTGCTCAACAAGTAGCTTCTCAAGAATGTCCTTCGCTTTTGCATCTTTATCAAAAACAAGTGCGCTCTTCCCATACTTTCCCTCAATCTTTCCATTGTCTGAAATATAGTCTCTCAGATATTTTATATCCTCTACGGTGAGATCATGCCAGAGGTATGTGTGGTCGGGATGAAGTGGAACACTGTATTCGTCGCAGAGCTTCAGAGCAAGATCCTCGCTTATATTTCTGTAATCCTTCTTTGGAAGGTTTTTGACTTCCTGAATCCACCATTCATAAACATAAGAGGAGGGTATGAGCGGGTGGTTATTTTCGAGAAAATCACCATAATTTATCAGCACCTCCCCGAGGTCAATTATTTTGCTTATATTTCCTCTGTAAGTCTGTGCATCTTTGACAGTATTTATTTTAACAACGTCGCCATTTTTTAACCTTACAGTGGGACCTTCAATCGATGAAACAGGCACAACACCTCCTGCCTTACCTGGCCTTTCAATTTTAAGTTGAGAGCCAATGGCTATAAACTCCGAAAGAACAATCATTGTTGCAGGATTTAATCCAGCCGTTGCGAAACCGGAATTTCTTGCCCTACCATATCTGAGTCTGAATCCGCCTTTTCTTGAAGGGTGACTGAAGACGGGTCTTCCGGCAACAATATCCTGAAGATATTTATCGATCGGCTTTATTTTTACCTCTTCCTTCATTCCTTCTTTTTTCTCACCTTTTGATTTAGATATGAGGGCGCTAAGCCATTCCCATCCGTCAATTCCAAGCTCACTTACAAGTTTTTTGAGTTTTGGAGCTTTAAGGGCGATACCTTCAGCTATAACAAGTGCCATTCCGCCTCTGACCCTGTTGGAATCTATACCGGGTATATTTCTGTATCCTGATACCTCTGCATCCTCTGTTGGCTCCCCATCGATACAGACGGGACAATTTGATACTATCAGCCTTATTTCGCTGTCATTCGGCAGATACTGAAGGTTTGCAACCTGTTTGTACAGAGGGATTTCCTCGATGTATCGTAATATTTCCAGTTCTGTTGGTCTGTACCTCTTAAGTCCGAGCATTCTTCTCACATAATCACCAACAAGAACTGAAATAACCTGCGCAGTTCCACCTGCACTCCTAATCGGACCTGCATAGTATATTCGAAGGAACTCCCCTTCTCCATTTCTGTTAATCTTAACCTTGGCTATTCCCTCAATTGGGGCAGCGACAACACCCTCAGTGAGGATTGCAACAGAACTCCTTACAGCAAGGTCGATTGCATCAATTCTATCAAATTTGCCAAATTTCCCCTCTACTATCTCCCGAGCAATCTCAAAACAGATGTTTTCCCTGCTTACCCCTTCATCTTCAAGTTTCTGGATTTTTTCAGCAATGCCATCTATTCCAAGCAATCTTTCAACTCTTTCTGCCATATTCCTTGCAACAGGGATTTCAATTTCTAATGAGGGGTCGAGTCCTCTGGATCTGCCTTTTTCAGCAGTTTTGTAAACTCTATCAAGTTCTTCCATAAGACAGGAATGATACCTCTTTAATTCTTTGCTAAATTCCAGTTCAGGTTGCATATTCGTGGAATGTTCTTCATCAATAACTGGAAAAAACCTGTCCAATGTGATGAACATGATTGTGACGATGAATTAATGATAAATAACCTTTCTGGAAACTGAGAAAGTTATATTGACTGACTTATTATTATAATTTAAATTTCTTTGAGATTACACATTAAAGTTAATAATTTCCTAAAATACTAAACTTGTTAAATTTTTGTGGTAGTGTAATGGATACATCTGTCATAATTTATTTGCGGTAATAAATTCATTGAAATAAAAAATATAAGATATCAGGGTTTATGCTCTTCTTCATCAATATCATGAGATTTCTCTTTTATTACTTTCTTTGAGATTTCCTCGGATTCCTTTATCTGTTCGTATTCACCCTCGGTCATCTCAATAGCTATACCCACGTATCCGCAATCCTTGCAAATGTATTTTCCAGTGTAACCACCGGCATCAAGTGCTATGTCTGTGGATTTGCATACTGGACAGACCAGAACTTTTCTCATAAAGTATTTCTTTTCGGTTTTTATTTTAACCTTTGCCCATCTTTAATTTTTGAAAATGAAGCGGGTCGAGTTGTATAACTTTATGATGTAAAGAAGATTCTGGATTCTGGTGAGAGCTATGCTGAAGTGTCAGTAAAAAAGATTCACCAGTTTTAAATACAATCCCACACCACATCCGTTATGGTTGAGCTGAAGGATTTAAAAGTAGATTTGAAAGATTTTGAAGACTGGCTGATAGAGAGAGGTTATGACGGCATTATGCAGGAAGATAACTTCAGAATATTCCTCAACATTGGACTTGCCGGTTTATTTTTCTCAAACAGTCCTTTACTCCTTTCGTACATTTTTACAAAACTTGGGCTGCCAAATGAGAGGATTACTCCAAGAATTAGATTTGAACTCGGAAGAAAGATAAGGGAGATTAAGGTGAGCGAGGAACATCTGGAAATAAGGTTCATCAGTAACTGATTTTGACGGTAACTAAGATTTTTTAAGAATTGAGAGAATTCACATCTCTATTCGATCTGTTTCTCTTCTCCTTTCTCATCCACAATAAAAGAAAGTGAAAAATAATATAAGGTTTTGCTGTTCGGTCAGTTAAATGAAAGTGTATCTGGGTGGAGAAGCAGAAGTAAGAATTCATGAAAATGAGGTTGAAAAAATAAGAAGGCAGAAGCGCTACCGGATACTGGAGCTGGATGAAATTTTAAGAAAGTCAAGAACAAAGACAGAAGCGAAAATCATCTCAATAGCAAGGAGAAATGGAGTTCCAACTCCTCTGATTCTGGATGTGGATGGCGATAAAATCGTTATGGAAAGAATAAAAGGAGAACCCGTCAAAATGGTCATGAACACAGAGGTGAGCAGAGAAATAGGTAGAATGGTAGCAAAACTCCACAGAAAAGGAATTATTCACGGAGATATCACACCGATGAACCTTATTTTAAGTGATAACAGAATATTTTTCATTGATTTTGGTCTCTCGTTCATTGAAGACAGGGTGGAGCCAAAAGGTGTCGATCTTCACGTATACTTTGAGTCTCTGAAGGCATCCTTTGATAACTGGAGGGAGTTGAGGGAAGCATTTATTGAGGGATACAGAGAATATGGGGGGACTGAAGACGTTCTGATAAGACTCCAGCAGATTGAGGAAAGAGGAAGATATATTGAGAGAGTAGAACAGACGGGTTGAAATAAGGAGAAGAAATTTACCAAAAGCGAGAATGAATCTCCTATGAATATAATTAACCATGAAAAATTTCACTTCTAAAAAACCTAATCCCATCTGACCTCAACATCTTCAATGCGGAAATCAGGCTTTACTGCAGAATCCTCAACCCTCGTCTCATACCCATGCCTATACATTAGCAATCCAGTATAGGCTATCATAGCTCCGTTATCTCCCATCAGCTCATTCGGCGGGCAAAAGAACTTTGCGTTTCTGTCTTTACACATTGTTCTGAGCATTCCTTGAAGTCTTTTATTTGCTCCAACTCCACCAACAAGCAGTGCTTCATCAAGATTCAGGTATGCAAGTGCCCTCTCAGTCACCTCGGTAAGCATCGCAAATGCAGTCTCCTGAAAGCTGAATGCAACATCTTCCATTCTGACTTTATTGTCATAAAGTCTTTGAGCTGCGGTAACAAGGCCGCTGAAAGACAAATCCATTCCTTTAACAACATACGGAAGTTCGTGATATTCTCTTCCACTCTCAGCAAGCTTCTCGATTCTTGGTCCCCCTGGATGTTTCAGACCCATGTGTCTTGCAAGCTTGTCAATACCATTGCCAATGCCTATATCGAGGGTCTCACCAAAAACACGGTAGTAGTTCCCTCTTCTTGCAATAATTTGAGTATTCCCTCCACTGACATACAGAACAACAGGATTCTCCGCCTGAGTCCTCCACCTGCCCACCTCCACGTGAGCAAGACAGTGGTTAACACCAACAAGTGGTTTTTTCAGCTTTAAGGAAATCAGTCTAGCAGCAGTGGCAACAATTCTCAAGCAAGGTCCCATTCCCGGGCCCTGTGAAAAAGCAATCAGGTCTACCTCCTCGGGAGAAACATTTGAAAAAACCTTTGAAATTAAATCGGGAATACTGTCAGAATGGTGCTGCGAAGCTTCTCTCGGGTGTATTCCCCCTTCTCTCGGTATGTAGGGGTTATTTTCGATTAGAATGATATTATTTTCATCCACAACACCGGCACTCAAACTCCAAGCAGTGCCTTCAATACCCAGAACAATCATTTACTTTTAAACTCTGTGTATCCACACTTACCGCAAGTCCTCCTGTCAGAGTGTTCAGCAAGAAAAACACCCTCACCACATCTTGGACAGAATTTTCTGCTTCTTATGACTTTATCCCCTTTTATTTCATAGAATTTTGAGACCGTATCATCTACCATAGGTTACACCTCTTTATTCTGATTTTGCTTCCGCAACCTCTCCGCTTCCTTCTTCCTTCTCTTTTATGTTTCTCTTTATTATGTGCTTTGATTCTATTGCCATCAGGTCTTCTGGGGTATCATAAATTTTTGCGTAGCAAACTGCCTCAGTTTTACCAAATTCAGGTTTTATGTAATCAATCACCACATTACCAACACTCGCAGCGAATAATCCTGCGATCTTTTTTCTTACATCTTCTCTTGATGGTGTTTGAGAATCGTATTCCAGTTTAAAATGAATCTCCTTTCTTTTCAACAGTGGATTCTGATTCTCCTTCTCAACCAAAATTTCCATCCATACACCTCCTTGACTTCATATTTTTACACCACATTTTATGAGGATATCTTCTCCGTTACCATTTACTTTCTCCATCCTTCCGAGTATGTCGTGTATTAGTATTTTTTTGTCTTCTGTAACCCTGATAGCAACGACACCTTCATCTGGCTGCCCATAAACGACAAGCGAATTCTCAGGAAGAAGGCAAATCAGAGGAATTACAGCCAGATCTTCCTCTCCTTCAACGATAATTCTCGTCCTTCTGTTATAATCCATGATATTTTCAATTGCTCTGAGAATTCCCGTTATAAGACTGAAAGTCAGATGCCCCGGTGGGTTCTCAACCTGAAGTGAGTCGTAATCTGAGCTCAACCTGTCTATTTCTGACCAGATGTCAGTAACTTCTCTCCTCGTTTTTCTGTCCACAATTATTACATCCGGTTTAATTTCATATCTCAGAAAATCCAGTGTTACAATATCTCCTACAGTTGCAAGAATTTTAAATTCTCTGATTTCTTCTATTGAATCAATCTGAACCTTATTTCCAGAATAAAGTTTTCCATGAGGCTTTGAACAGATTTCTTTGAGTTCCTCTGAAAGTCTGAGCATCAAACCTACCTTCTAACTCCCGTTACCCGACTTTTAAGGCATATTTGCCCGGGATTTTTACCCCAAGTTTTTTTGCAATGTCACTCTGCTCCGGGTCGATGATTATCACGTAACCGTACCATTCTTTTGTGAGTTCAGTGCCTCCACAATTCTTACATACCGATGAATCTGCTGAGATAAACTTACATTTTCTGCAGGCTAGTTCCATTAAAAAACACCTCAGTTCTCCTGCACCTTCTTAAGCTCATCTTCTAACCATTGAAGTGTTCCAAGCCATGGCTGTCTCATTGTAAGTCCGATTTTGCTTTTCTCAGGCTCTCTTTCTTTGAGGCTCAACGCAACGATTCTTGCTCTGACAGCATCCCCCTCTGTGATGGACTTCTTCGTCTCCTTACCGATTAATTTCTTGTTTTTCTCATCGTAAACCATGTAATCATCGATTATCTGACTCATGTGAAGGAGGGCATCAAGGGGACCAATAGAGACAAAAGTGCCAAATTCAACAACTTCCACAACCTCGCCCTCAACAACTTCCTGAAGATTTGGTTTGAATGCAATTGCTGTAAAATCAACCTCAAAGTAAATTGCACCATCACCTTCAATAATTCTCCCCTCCCCGATGTTTTCAATCTCTTCAATCCCGATAATCATTCCGTATTCTCTATCAAGTCTTCCCTCAAATTGCTGCCAGAGCAAATCTCTGACAACTTCTTCCACGTCTTCTCCAAATCTTGTGGGTGGTACTCTCACAGTATCATTAACTTTTATTCTCGCATACATTAGCATCACCAGAAATTTATTTAGATTAGCCAAGACCAGATAATATAAATTTATCCTCCAGCCTATCCAAATGAACAAAGTTTAAATAAAAAATTTGTCCTGTCAGGGCGTATTCAGTCAAGTGATTATTTCGTATTCAGTCAAGTGATTATTTCTCGATAAATAAATGATTTGGAATATGGGCCCAGGGAGATTCGAACTCCCGACCTTCGCCGCGTGAAGGCGACGTCATAACCACTAGACCATGGGCCCCGGTATGGTCAATAAAATTCCAAAACTTTATGAAGTTTGTGGTTTAAGATAAATTTAAAAAGGGTGTAAGTCGATTAATTATTGAAGTGGTGGGGTATGACCACTATTGAGTTACTGGCCGAGAAATACGGCTTGGGGATAAAAAAAGTATATCCTGAGGATTGTCAGCTATGTATAGCAGGATATACCGGCAAAAAATGTCGTTATCTGTTAAAGATAAACAAAGAATTTTTCTGCATAAGAGATGCTGTAAAAGAGGTTGATTCGAGACTTAAACTGTGAGAAGATAACCATTTTATCCAAATTGGACATGCGGGGGGAGGGATTTGAACCCTCGGACCCCTTCGGGAGTGGATATCCCACCTGCATCTTGAGTCCACCGCCTTTGGCCTGACTCGGCAACCCCCGCACAGGATTTATGACCTTTTTTCATCTTGTTAAGGTAGTACCTGAGTACTGCCTTTCTGATGCAACGAGAGCGTTGCACTCGGCAA
>MTMJ01000052.1 GCA_002010045.1 Archaeoglobus sp. JdFR-22
CAGTAGTTTTTACCAGCTAGCTCAGAGAATCAGTTTTGCGGAGAAGTGGGTTAAGGAATTTTTGAATTTTGGTTAAGTAAGTTATGTCAAATACTATAACTATCTGACGGGTTCAAGGTGGACTGTTAAATATGCGAGAGGACTCAAATAATTTTTTATCTTTTTAAAATACATCAGATGCTGGTAAAGACTGATAAGTTATAATATAGAAGTTGATAAAAATGATAGGTAATCACATATATAAAATGCCAAGTGATTACATAATACACAAAAAATTTATAAACGTTTACAACTATTAATAGTGAATATCCCCCAGAAAAATAGTGCCTTTGATTCTGGCATTATTCACCTCCAATCCCCCAGTTCTGGGGGGTAATCTTTTTTAGGGATTAATCTATAATCGGATTCATATACAAAACTTTTTTAATGATTTTTTTAAAATACTGAACTATGAGTACAAAGGTTGTAATCTTTACAGACCTCGATGGAACACTTCTTGACGATAACTACTCATTTGAGGATGCAATTCAGGGTTTAAAGCTACTGAGGGAGTATAATATTCCGTTGATTTACTGTTCTGCAAAAACAAAGGCAGAACAGGAAGTTATAAGGGAGAAAATGGATATCAATGATCCTTTTATCGTTGAAAATGGTTCTGCGATTTATATTCCCAGAGGACACTTCAAAAATATCCGTGCAGAAAATGCTGACGGTTATGAGGTTGTGATACTGGGGATTGAGTCTGCGAAAATAATTGAGGAAATCAGAAGACTAAGAGAGAGATTCAGGATTAAGAACTACTATTTCATGAGTGATGAGGAAGTTGCGGAGGTTACAGGATTGAGTCTGGAAGATGCAAGAAGAGCCAAAATGAGAGAATTTGGTGAGACGATTGTTGAAGCGGAAGAAGATGCACTAAATGAGCTCAGAAAGAAGTTTGAAGTTGTACATGGCGGTAGATTCATTCAGGTTTACGGAATAGGCGCGGATAAGGGAGAAGCCGTTAGAATCCTGACGGAGATGTATAGAAAGGAATTTGGAGACGTTAAGACCGTTGGAATTGGTAATGCTCTTAACGATTTGCCAATGTTAAAAGCAGTTCAATACCCGGCTGTTGTTAAGAACAGTGATGGAACCTGGGCAGAAATTGAAATCGAGAACCTGTACAGAGAGGAAAAGATAGGACCCTCTGGCTGGGCTGAGGTCGTTAAAAAATTTGTTAAAAAATTTGTTACCGGATAGGGTTATATACAGTCAGAGGAGAATTCAAGCTTTTTTCTTTCCCTCAAAAAAGCAGTCTCTATTTTTTTTTCTCTTGCTCTTTTAATCAGCAACCTGTCTGAAGTCACAAGAATGCATCCATATTCTTCTGCCACAGATAGTAATGAGCTATCAACATCCTCACTATCAAAATCAACGATGTTGCATTTTTCAGTAGCAATTTTTAGAGCAAAACTTGCTGCAATTTTCTCTTTTCCTTTCAGCTTCTGTTCAAGTCTTTTTAATTCCTCAACGACGGATGATGGAATAACAACCTTAAAAATTCCCCTCTCACTTAGCAACTGAAATACGTCAACTTTATTCAAATATATGTAAAGAAGAGTATTGGTATCGACTGTAGCGCAAACCATCATTTAATTTATAGAATTTTTCCAGCTCCAATCAGCCTCCACCTCGAGCCAACCCGCCTGCTGACTGCCACTCCCCAGTTCTTCTCTGCACAGACTGGCCGTTTTAGTTTAACCTCTGCTATATCGTTTCTTGCTGAGGTAACAACGCCCAGTGTTGTGGCTGTCCCGATGCTGAGCATAAGAGGCTCGTTCATTTTAATTTTCTCTACATGAATCTCTTCTTCAGTACCAACCACCCTTTCAAGAAGCTTTGTTTCCATTGTGAATTTATCAAGAACTTCAGGCAGTTTTCCCGGATGTCCCAGAACGTTCCCAACGAGTGCATCACTCTTTGTGAAATATGGGTCGAGTCTGGTCGCTATTCCGAGTAATCCACCAGGTGAAGCTTCTTCCACACTCTTTCCGGATGCCATTATCCCAACAATCTCAGAAACGAGTGGTTCCCACGTTTGTTTTTTCTCATCTCTGATTCCCGGTCTGATTTCGATCTCATCGCCAACTTTCAATTTTCCTTTAGATAAGCTCCCACCGACAACTCCACCTGTCAGGTCATCTGGGTTCGTGCCCGGTTTGTTGACATCAAAGCTCCTTGCGACATGCATAACCGGGGGACAGTTCAGTTCACGTTCCGGAGTTGGAATTACTTCTTCAATCGCCTCAATGAGTGAATCAATGTTTACACCCTGCTGGGCGGATATCGGGATAATCGGAGCATCTTCTGCCACAGTCCCTTTAATAAACTCCTTGATTTCATTGTAATTCTCAATCACCCTTTCTTTTGATACGATATCTATTTTATTCTGGGCAATCACAATCCTGTCAACACCAATTATCTCCAGAGCCATGAGGTGTTCTTTTGTTTGTGGACGTGGACATGTCTCATTTGCAGCGATTAAAAGGACAGCACCATCCATCAAAGCTGCACCGGAGAGCATTGTCGCCATCAACGTTTCATGGCCCGGACTATCAACAAAAGAGACTGTCCTCAACACCTCTGTTTTCGTCTTATTATCTGGACAAACTTTCTGAACAGTATATGCTTTTGGTGGTTCGAGAGTCGGGCATTTTCGGAACGTTGCATCTGCATATCCGAGTCTTATCGAGATGCCCCTTTTAAGTTCTTCACTATGTCTGTCAGTCCAGATACCACTCAAAGCAGCAACAAGAGTCGTTTTACCGTGATCAACGTGACCTACCATCCCTATATTAACCTCTGGGAGAGGAACATCGTTATTGCTTGTTTTCATGTAGAATAAAAGCATTCAGTGATGTATTTAAAACTTTCATTGATAAAATCAGGGGCTTATTTTCCAGAATACTGAATTACTTTCGATTGCCCAAAGCTTAAATAGTCACCAAACAAGTTTTACTCATGAATTCAGAGGTGATGATTATGGATGAGGTGAACAAAATTGTTACTTTATGTGGCAAAGACTGGGCAAAGGTTGGAGTTGAGTTCACTTATCTTGGAAGCGTTGCCGAATGTAATAGTTGCAAGATAAAAAGAACATGTTTAAGATTAAGAGATGGTGCAAAATACAAAATTGTGGGGTTGAGAGATGGTGCAACTCAGGAATGTTCATTACATGATGAAGGGGTCGTAGCGGTTGAAGTTGTTGAACTTCCCATTCTGTCTCTTGTTGATTCGAAAATGGCTGTAGAAGGGGCAAGACTTCACTTCGAGAATAAATGCCGGGATTTAGAATGTTCAATGTACAATCTCTGCAATCCTGTCGAGCTTAGAAGTGGAGAAGCAGTGGTTGTTGAGAGAGTAATCGGAGACGCTCCCGAAAAATGCTCCAGAGGTTTTACCTTAAAAGTAACAGAACTCAAAAGAGAAGAGTCAGAATAACCCTTTTTTTATAATTGTCCTTCTACTTCCAAAGACTTCATTGCTTCTATAAGTTCAACTGCAGTGTCTGTGAGTTTTACGGTTTTTTTTCCGGAAAAATATTCAAGCTGGACAAGACCAGCTTCTTCGAGCTTATGTATTCTAACATAAGCGGTTGAATAAGGCATACTTAACATCCGTGCAAGCTCTGAAATGCAAACCCCTTTGTTGTCATCAAGAAATGAGACCATGTCTAGATTTTTCGTAAACTGCCTTATTATTTCCCTCATAATGTAATGATTTGATTACGAGGTTAAAAGTTTTATGATTTGTTTCAATTTGCGATGCAGTTTTTTCTTGAAATTTACAATACATAGGGAATTTTGTAAGATATTGTATTTTAATTTCAGATATTTTCTCTCAAATGATGAGTATTGATGTACGATAAAGTTTATATAAAGTCCTGACAATGCACTCAGAATACAATAAGCAGGAGGAGTTTAAATTGGCAGAAATAACAGAAGTGAGAATATATAAGTCCAAATCGGAGGGAGCCGTAAAAGCTTATGCAACAATCTCCCTCGATGATGAGTTTGTTGTAAAAGGAATAAAAGTTTTGGAAGGAGAAAATGGCCTTTGGGTTGGTATGCCGAGTAGAAGGGTTAAGGATGGTTCTTTTCAGGATTTATTCCACCCTGCGAGTAAAGAGGCACGAGAAAAAATAGTAAAAGCTGTTCTTGATGCATTCAATCAGGATGAGGCTTAAATCCTGAGAAATTACTTTCTATTTCTCTTTTCATTCTTTTGTTAAAGAAAAGAAGTTTTTTATAAAGCGGCGTTTTACGGTAATCTATGGAGGAAGGAGTCACAAGAATAGGCGTGAGTTTGCCCGGCAACCTGCTCGAAGAATTTGATAAAATTATCTCCACCAGAGGTTATTCATCGAGAAGTGAGGCTATCAGAGATGCCATCAGGAACTATATATCAGAGTATAAATGGCTCGATAAGGAAGGCGGAGAGATTGTAGGGGTTATAAACGTAATTTACAATCACCACTACAAAGGCACAAGTGATGCCATAATCTCACTTCAACATGACTTTGGAGATGTGATAACGACGACAATGCACATTCATCTCAATGAAGAAAGTTGCCTTGAAATGATAATTGTGAAAGGTGGAATGGAGGGCATCAAGAAGCTGGTTGACAGAATCATGACAATCAAGGGAGTTGCCAATGTAAAGCTGATAACAGCAGTTAGAGAGAGAACATTGTAGGACGGTTAGATTTAAATATCTTCAAAAATTATTCAAACTGTAAGACTAAAGCGGGGTGGGGTAGCCAGGTTATCCCGGCGGGCTCATATGGAACCATCCGTAGAAACCCGCAGATCCGTGGTTCAAATCCACGCCCCGCTACTGATTTTTCGAAGAACCAAGCCACAACACAGTTGAATAGCCTCTTTATCCCACCACAACCGCAACATAATTTTCTTCCTTGGATAGCAGTTGTCTATCTCAATGGTTATTCAAAATTCAAGATTACTCCCGCACCTATTTCGTGGAATTTCTCCTTCAAAGCAAAATTTAGCAGAGATTCTCCTTTTCTGCCAGTACAGTGACATGTTGCAATGTAATCAAGCTTTGAATTCAACCAGTTGCACTCCGCCCTGATACTGTCTTCTTTCATTCCGATGAAATGAGTTCCACCCACAACATACCTTACCTCATCCCCGGCAACTTCCTCTGCATATTCTATGGTGTTTCTGATGCCGGCATGACAGCAACCGAGTATCAGCACGACCCCTTCTGAAGTCTTTACAGCTAAGCTCTGGTCGTCGAGGATTTCATCTTCCAGTTTTTCTCCATCCCTCAGGACATAACTTTCAAGTTTAACATAATTGTGTTCTCTCGGAATTTCGCCCAGTGCCCACATATTTTTCAGAATTTCAACAGGTTCTGTATGTTCAACAATTTTTGCCATGCTTTCAACCTCCTCTTTCTTCCATGGAAGACCTATCTGCTCCCCTTTTACATATCTTGGTAACCAAGCATCCGGATGCATGTAAACATCTGCATTTATGATGCTGAGGATGTCCCTCAATCCCGTTGTATGGTCATAGTGTCCATGACTCAGAACTACACTGTTTACCTCATAAATGGGTGCCTTAATGAGAATGGCATTATTTATTGCAGTTTTCTGCCCGGTGTCGAAAAGAATATACTCATTATTTATTTCAAGAAGACAGGAGAACCCCCATTCTGCAAGCAATCCCTTAGGTCTCGGTTGAATCACTCTGTTATCAGATAAAATATAAAGGCGCATATTCCTGTGCTCATTTAATAGTAGAAAAGCTTTATTTTTAACGTGTTCTGCGATATATTTATTAACCCAGCAAAGCGTTAGAGGAGTTACGGTTAGATATATAACTCGGTTAATTTACAGTAAAGAAGGTGATATGTGTGAGATCATCATATGCTTATATCCGTGATGCATGGAAGAATCCATGGGAGGGTTACGTCAGTACTTTAATGTGGGAAAGACTCCAGTACTGGAGAAAAGAGCCCTCAATAGTGAGAATTGAGAGACCTACGAGGCTCGACAGAGCAAGAGAACTTGGTTACAGAGCTAAGAAGGGCATTATAGTGGTCAGAGCAAGGATAAAGAGGGGCGGAAGAAAAGCAACAAGACCGAGCAGGGGTAGAAAAACAAAGGGATTTCAAGTAAAGCGGAGAACGCCAAAGAAAAGTCTTCAATGGATTGTTGAAGAAAGGGTTGCACGGAAATATCCGAACATGGAAGTCTTAAATTCATACTGGGTTGGCGAAGATGGAAAACATAAGTGGTTTGAAGTGATACTCGTTGATAGAAGTCATCCTGCAATAAAATCAGATAAACAGCTTTCATGGGTTTCTGATGAGAAGGGAAGAGTATTTCGTGGATTGACATCAGCAGGCAAAAAATCAAGAGGTCTGAGAAATAAAGGAAGGGGTGCAGAGAAGATCAGACCCAGTCTCCGGGCTAATTTCAGAAAATAATTTTTTATGAAAATTGAAAGAATAACGGTTTCAGCAGTAATTCACTCTACCGAGAGTCAGGAGAAGGTGCTGAAAGCGATAAAAACGCTTTTTCCCTTTGAGCCCGAAATCGAAATTGTGTCTGCAAAGGGTCATTATGGAAATCCAATCAAATACGTAGAGTCTATCACAAAGAAAAAAAACAGGGTGAAAGAACTCTGGAGTTTTTTAATGAGAGAACTTAAAGATAGAAGGCTACTGCTGGAGAATTTGCATGAGAGGGTGGACGAGAATAATATACTCTATTTAAGAATAGATAAACAGAAAGCGCTTGCAGGTGAAATCAGGCTCTCTGATGGTGCAGATACAATCGCAATTAAGGTCAAAATTGTATCTTACCCTTCGAAAAAGGACAAAATTCTAAAAACCATCGGAGAAATGGTTGAAGAGCATGATAAGTGTTGATTTTACAAGATTTGAACCATCAGATGGTGTAAAAAAACTTCTTGGGTTTGATGAATTCATCGTCTTCTCCAGCAATCCCTCGGATGGCTCTTCCGGTTACCTGCTGAAGTGCGATTCAGTAGCTGATTTGCTTTCAGGATTAAAAAAGGTTGAAGATAAATTAACTGGTGTTTTAAGCGGGGATTTAAAGGTGAACAGAGAGGCAGTAATGCGAAAGAAGGTTGACATAATTTTAGATTCTCCTGAGAGGAGACTGGATTACGGAACATTAAAGCTGGCAGCCGAAAAAGACGTGATAATCGAGCTTTCGCTCTTTAAATTCTTAAATACAGCTGGATTGAAGAGATTACGACTTTTTGGAGAAACAAATGATGTTTTGAGAGTATTAAAGAAATTTGACGTTCCATACATCTTTACTTCAGGAGCGGAAGAATTCTATCAGTTACGACACAGCAAACAGATAAATGATTTTTTTGCGTTTCTCGGTGCTGAAGTAGAGAAAAGTGACCATAATAAAGAGAGAATTGTTAAAAGAATAAGCAGTGATAACTATATTATTGATGGAGTGGAACTGGAACCCTAAGAGTGATTTAAAACAAAACTGGAGATGTGAAAATCTTGAAAGGATTGCCACCTGCATTGAAGAAGAGAAAAAGATATATTGCTTTTAGACTCATTCGTGAATCAGACATTAAAAGTGAAAATCAAAAATGCAGTACTGACTCCAGAAATGATGTTGAATTGGAAGAGCGAAGTGTAGCAATTGCAATAATGTATAACATGATTTCGCTGTTCGGAGACTACTACAGCGCCAGTTCAGGGTTATGGCTCGAAGAATTTAACGACGGCTACGGAATACTCAGATGCAACAACGAAGAACTTGATAAGGTTAAAGTAGCACTAACTTTAACCAGTAAGATAAATGGTATGAGTGTAATTCCTGTAATCCTTGGAGTAAGTGGAACAATAAAAAAATGCAGGAGTAAGTATATTGGAGGTGTGAAGAATGCACATGCCACAGATGGGTTATGATAGAGCCATTACGGTCTTCAGTCCGGATGGCAGGCTGTTCCAAGTGGAATATGCGAGAGAAGCTGTTAAAAGAGGTGCAACAGCAATTGGAGTAAAAACAAAAGAAGGTGTTATACTTCTTGCTGATAGAAGGGTTGCAAGCAAATTGCTTGAAGTGGATACTATTGAGAAGATATACAAAATTGATGAACATATATGTGCTGCAACCTCTGGTCTTGTGGCTGATGCCCGTGCCCTCATAGACAGAGCACGAATTGAGGCTCAAATCAACAGGTTGACGTATGATGAGTCTATAAATATTAAAGAACTTGTAAAGAAAATATGTGATTATAAGCAACAGTACACACAGTATGGCGGTGTCAGACCTTTTGGAGTTTCCCTTCTGATAGCAGGAGTTGATAAGGAACCACATTTGTATGAGACTGATCCGAGTGGAGCTTTACTTGAATACAAAGCGACCGCAACAGGTGCAGGAAGAAATGTGGTGATGGAGTATCTTGAAAAAGAATACAGAGAAGACATATCACTTGAAGACGCCATGATAATGGCAATGGTTGCCATGGGAAAGGCAATAGAGGGGGCTGTTACTCCCGAAGGGATGGAGCTGGGCATCATTCGAGTTGAAGACAGAGTTTTCAAGCAATTATCAGCTGAGGAGATGGAGCCTTACGCTGAGAGAGCTAACGAGGATATTAAAAAAGAGCTTGAAAAATAATCTGGTGTAATCTGATGGTTTCTCTCGATAAAGCTGTTATAGCGAAGCTCAGAAAGCAGAACGAGAATTTTGAAATTCTTGTGGATCCGTATCTGGCAAGAGACTTTAAAGAAGGTAAAGAAGTTGATTTTGAGAAGCTGCTTGCAGCTGAGGATGTTTTTAAAGATGCTCGAAAGGGTGATCGGGCATCTCTTGAAGATTTGCAGAAAGTTTTCGGTAAAAAAGATATCAGAGAAGTAGTTGAGATTATTTTACGGGAAGGGGACGTTCAAATAACCGCAGAACAGCGGAAAGAGATGATTGAACAGAAAAGGAGAAGAATAATAGATTTTATCAGTAGAAATACAGTAGACCCGAGAACGGGCTCTCCTCACCCTCCCGGAAGAATTGAGATGGCGATGGATGATGCAAAAGTACATATTGACATATTCAAGCCTGTGGAGGCACAGGTCAGGGAGATTGTCAAGATGCTTATGCCCATTATCCCGATAAGATTTGAGGAAGTAGAGATTGCCATAAAAGTACCCTCTGAATATGCTGGCAAAGCATTATCATCTATTTACTCTTTCGGAAATGTAACGAAGGAAGAGTGGCAGAAAGATGGTAGCTGGATCTGTGTTTTAAGAATTCCAGCCGGTTTGCAGACAGATTTGATGGGTTTACTTGGCAGGGTAACAAAGGGTGAGGCACTCACCAAAATTCTGAGGAGGATATACTGATGAGTCGTAAGATTGTACTTCCAGGTGATCTGCTCGCTACAAATCCAAGGGCGGCAGGGTATGGTACATATATAGAGGATGGAAAGGTTTATTCAAAAATACTGGGTCTTTTCGATAAAAGTGACACTGGAGTCAGAGTGATTCCACTTAAAGGAAAATACTCTCCTTCTCCCGGAGATATGCTGGTCGGAATCGTGAGAGAGGCAACATCAAACGGCTGGGCAATAGACATCCATTCTCATTATCAGGCTTTTTTGCCTCTTTCCGAGAATCCCGAATTCAAACCCAACCGTAAGATTAATGATGTTCTGGACATAGGAGATGCTGTAATTACAAAAGTACTGAGTATAGACCCACGACTTAAGGTTACACTCACAATGAGAGATAAAGTTTGCAGGCCTGTAAGATTCGGGAGAATTGTCGCAATCAATCCGGCAAGAGTTCCCAGAGTTATTGGTAAGAAAGGAAGTATGATAAAAACCCTTAAATCTGAACTCGGGATTCAGATACTTGTGGGACAGAATGGTTTAATCTGGTTAAGTGGAGATTCCTCAAGAGTCTCAATCGCAGAAGGTGCAATTTATAAGATAGAAGAAGAGGCACATACAGAGGGTCTTACTGACAGAATTATTGAATATATTAAAAAAGAAAAGGAGAAATGAAGAATGAGTGATGAAATGAATGATGAAATGCAGCTCATTGTGGATGGTAAAAGACTTGATGGAAGGAAATTTGACGAGTTGAGAGAGGTAAAAATTGAGACAGGTGTTTTGAAGAGGGCTGATGGCTCCTGTTATCTTGAAATGGGTAACAATAAGATGATTGCAGCCGTTTATGGTCCAAGAGAGGCTTTTCCAAGACACATGCAGGACCCAAGCAGAGCAATAATCAGATACAGATACAGTATGGCTCCATTTAGCGTTGATGAGAGGAAAAGACCCGGGCCCGATAGAAGAAGTGTCGAGATTTCAAAGGTCAGCAGAGAGGCTTTTGAGCTTGTCGTAATGAAGGAACTGTACCCGAGGTCAGGAATCGACATTTTTGTTGAGGTACTTCAGGCAGATGCGGGAACAAGAGCTGCATGCATAAACGCTGCAAGCGTAGCTCTGGTAGATGCGGGCATTGCGATGAAGGGGATTGTTACATCTGTGGCAATTGCAAAAGTTAATGGAGAGATAGTTCTTGACCCGTTCAAGGAAGAGGACAATTATGGTGAGGCAGATATGCCCTTTGCATTCGTTATAAGGGATGGGGAAATCAAATCAATCGGTTTGCTCCAGATGGATGGAAAGCTGAGCTATGATGAGATCAGGAAGGGTCTTGAAATGGCTAAAAAAGGTGCTATGGAAATATACAGGCTTCAGAGAGAGGCAATAATCCGCAAATACAGTCTTGAGGAGGTGGAATAATGGGCGAAGACATACTTTCGGATATTAAGAGGGACTATGTTCTCTCGAAACTTGGAGAAGACGAGAGAGTGGATGGAAGAAAACTCGATGAGTACAGAAATATCGAAATTGAGACTGGAATCATATCAAAGGCAGAAGGGTCAGCTCTTGTGAGGATTGGTAACACACAGGTTGTGGTTGGTGTAAAAATGCAACCGGGAGAACCATATCCTGATACGCCAGATACGGGAATTATTATCACGAATGCTGAGCTTGTACCGCTTGCATCCCCCACTTTCGAGCCCGGACCACCGGACGAGAATTCTATTGAGCTTGCCAGAGTTGTGGACAGAGGAATAAGGGAGAGCGAAGCTATTGACCTTAAAAAACTCGTAATTGATGAGGGCAAGGTCTGGATTATTTTTATAGATATTCATGCACTTGACGATGATGGAAACCTGATGGATGCTTCCTCCTTAGGGGCAATTTCTGCATTGCTCACAACCACTGTTCCGGCTGAAAAATTTGATACAGGGGATAATTATCCTCTGCCCGTTAGAGATTTACCTGTATCAATCACTTCCCTCGTTGCAGATGGTAAGATTCTTATTGACCCGAGCAGGGACGAGATGAGTATAGGTCACCGACTGATTACAATAACCTCTGACCAGAAAGACAACATAGTTTCAATTCAGAAGAGCGGGAGTTACCACCTTACAGAGGAAAAATTTTATGAACTCATTGAAATCAGCCTTACGAAATCCAAAGAAATTAGAGATATGCTTGGTAAAATTTAGACATAAAGCAAATCAAAGGGATAAACATGAGAACAAAAAAAGTAAAGGTTGCGGGAAGATATGGGCCAAGATATGGGCTGAGAGTTAGAAGGTCGCTCATCAAGATAGAAGAGGCTCAGCGAAGAAAATACATATGCAAGAGATGCGGAAAGAAGTCCGTAAAAAGAACGGGAACAGGAATATGGGAATGTAGAAGCTGTGGATATAAGTTTGCCGGAGGGACATACGTTCCTCGAACACCTGCGATGAAAATTGTCGATCAATCTGTCGGTCTGAAACCGTGAGATTATGAGCTATATCTGCCTTATCTGCGGTTCTGAAGTGGATGTGGATCTCGAGAGGAATCTGATTCAGTGCACAAAATGTGGAAACAGGATTCTTCTTAAACCCAGACCTCCTGCTCTGAAGAAGAGAGTGCCTGCGATTTAAACCAAAAATGAAAAATTTAATAATCTAACCCGACAGCAGATGGACATGAAGGGCAAATCCGGGGAAAACGATGCGGCTGGCTGGGTGCTGTTTGTAATCTATATTGCAGTAGTTCTTGCTTTAGCTTACTTTGTTTTCATTCCTGAGATCATTAATAGACTACCTTTCTGCTAAAATTAAAGCCAGCTGGAATTTCTGCTGAATTACGTATTCGACACACGCTGGAGTATATTTCAGAATAACAACGGACCCGCCGGGAATTGAACCCGGGTCAGGAGGTCCGAAGCCTCCGAGGATATCCACTACCCCACGAGTCCTGGAGTTGTCTGTAATCTAATTGTTTTTAGTAGATTTTTACAGAATTTATAGGTTTTCTTTCTTCAATTTCAAATTATCTGTCCGGATAGTTTGCTGTTCTGGTAGGTTTTTAAAACACTCGAAAAGTACTATAAAGTTATCCTTTTGCCAAAAAATTGAATATTTAGCTGATAAAAGGTTTTGCTGCCCTAAACATGTTCAAAATTACTCCCAAACCAGTAAGTGCCGCGACAGATATAATGGGAATCTGGGCGCTTGGAGCTTGAGCCATGCTGATGGTTGCAATTCCTGATAGAAGGATTAGCAGGAATGAATTTGAAAATACTGTAGAGTTTTCATAGAAGAAAAACAGTTTAGATTCTTTCATCGCCAGAAGGGCATATATCAGGGCAAAAAATAAGGGAAACATCAATAGCCCCGGTAAAAGTAATGTCTGGGGATTGAGAAAAGCGAGTTCTTTCCCCATCAGCCATGCAATTGAAGCATATAAAACCCCATTTTTCAGTCTGAAAAAATCAAACCTTCTGTCAATATCCCGTTCAAATCCGACAACGCTCCAGAGGAGATATATTGCAGCAACGGTTATGGAGAAGCCAAAAAAAAGCTGAACAAACCTGTAATCAAGATGGAGGAATAAACTATATGTGTGCAGGAAGAGTGTGAAGCAGATAACCATATAAAAATTGACGATTGATGAAAGATGCTTCTCATGGTCAAGCCTTTTATCTGGAATGAGGGAATAACCGAGCAATCCAAGAATGGTAGCGATTATTCCTACTATCACAATCATTATAATCTATATCACATACAACCATTATAAGCCTTTCTGTAACTGAGGAGTAAATTATCATGTTGTATTGATAAAAAACCAGTTCTGCACCTCTGGAAGGTCTTACATATTTATTATACTTAAACATATATTACAACTATAAAATTTTCATCAGCATATCATTCACAAATAGAATAACTTGAAATACTTGCCTCCTGAATTTTCACATGGAGGTAATTCCTGTTGCTTTTGACTCATTCGGTGCAAGAAGTATGTGCACGTATATTGAGACTGCTGACGTCAGGGTAATAATCGACCCCTCAGTCGCCCTCGGACCTAAGAGATACAGCCTGCCACCCCATCCCATTGAGTTTGAACGAGAAAGAAAGCTCTGGAACAGAATCAAAGAATTTGTAGCTAAGGCAGATGTTACCATAATAACTCACTACCACTACGACCACCACAATCCTGAAGAACCGGAAATATTCAGGAATAAAAAACTTTTAATCAAACACCCGAGGGAGAAGATCAATTTGAGTCAGAAGAATAGAAGTGCATACTTCATCAAACAACTTGGGGATTTCCCAGAATCTGTTGAATACGCAGACGGTAAAAGGTTTGAATTTGGAGACACTGTTGTCACGATATCTCCACCAGTATTTCACGGAACAAGTGATAAGCTCGGCTATGTTTTAGAAGTATGTGTTGATGATGGTAAAAAATTTATTTTCTCTTCTGATGTTGAAGGTCCCTCGCTTGCGCATCAGATTGAATTCATGATTGAGTCGAATCCTGACATTATATTCATTGATGGGCCCATGACATACATGCTCGGATACAGATACTCTCAGAAATCTTTTTATGAATCTTTGAATAACCTCAGAAAGATTATTGAAGTAACAGATGTAAAAGAAATTATTGTTGACCACCACCTTACAAGAGATTTAAAATGGAGAGAGAGGCTGGAAACTGTATTCTCTGCGGGTATTGAACATGGTGTTAAGGTTCTGTCAGCAGCAGAATTTGGTAATATTGATGAGGATATGCTGGAGGCAAGAAGAAAAGAGCTGTATAAGAAGTATCCTGTAAAATGATTCATAAATCCTTAATTTCCTCTCTACTACGTGAAGAAGTTCATTGACCGCAGACCCTTCCAGAATTCATTGCGGTAGATTAAGAATGCGGGAATACAGATGACTATGTAGGCAATTGATACTGCCATTCTCACTTCATCATTTGGTAGAGCGAACTGGATTGTGAATAGAGAAAGAATAAGCAGTGCCTTTGAGAGTGAAAACCTGAAGTTAAGTAAAATTGATACCGCAAATATTGACTGGGCAGCGGTAAGAATAACCTCATGTGTCTGTCTCACGTCAAGATGCAGAGAAGATATGCTACCGGAAGATACACTGTATATTAACGGAATGCTTGCTATCAGCAGAGTCCACTGATTGACCTTTGAAGATATTAGCATGTTTATTCCATGATTATACTTCAGATTTGCAACAAAGATAAATGCTATAACAAGCTCAGGAGCCTCGGATGCTAAGGGAGCTACCCACTGAATCATCAGGAAGGGTTCAAGTCCAGCTATCTTTCCCGTTTCTATCAAGCTATCTGCAAAAGCTTCTACAGAAATTAAGATGGCAGACGCTGAGAATAAAATTAGAATAATTACCGCAGCCCTCCTCATCTTTACAGAGAGGGAACACAGGTATGCTGCAACACCCGCAACCTCAAACTCGTTTGCTGGAGATTTTATGCATGAATAAATATATGCGATGTAAATTGATATGAATACAATTGCATCAAAGATATCAATCTGTTTCTTCAGGGGAAGGATGAATGCGTAGAGCGTAGCGATGAGGAGAAAAAACATCTCTTTTTGCAGGCTCTCATCAAGCCTCACCTCTCTTGCTTTAAACCTCCACAGAGCGTAAATTATGATACTGCTCCAGCCAATACCTATGAGCAGTCTGTTTGCCCCCGTCATATTTGCAACTGCATAACTTATATACTCTGGATTTTTTGCTGCCATCCACGCAAGGTAACCATCTACTGCATACTCCGGAAGTACTGCTATCAGGGCGGCTATTGCAATTGCAAAACTCCTCGGCACATCCATTTCAGCTGTTTCGCACGCCCATGCGAGAAGAAAAGCAGAGCCAATTACACATGAGCCTGAAAGCAGAGCTGTTACTGGAGAATCAAACTCTAACGCAATGTACTTTGAAATTAACCATGGTGCTGTCAGGGAAAAAGCTGAAAGAATTGCGATTTTGTGCCTTAGTGCCATGAACTTTGAAACCAGAGTGGATATTAAAATATGACTGCTTGCCGTGAGCTGATGCACAAGAATTATATATCTTAATCATGATTAATCGTTCATTCTTTGAACCTGTAGGCTTTATCGGTTAAAAAACCAATAATTTCAAGGTGTTATGTATGAATGTAATAATCATAACCGGAAGGACAACAGAACAGGGAACGCTGGTTGAGGATAAGCTTACACACGATTATTTCAAATCAGTGAACTACTGTGAATTAAATAAGGAAGATTTCGCCAGAATGGGGTTGAAGGAAGGTGACAGAGTCAGGGTAAAGACAGATTACGGTGAAGTCGTCCTATTTGCCAGGAAGAATGTGATTGATGAAACACACATCCCTGAAGGAATGATTTTCATTCCAATGGGGCCCTACGCAAATCAGGTTATTAATCCGGGAACAGATGGAACAGGAACGCCCCAGTATAAAGGAGTAAAAGGAATTATTGAAAAAACAGATGAAAATGTGATTGGAATTCCGGAAATTCTGAGGTGATTGAGTGGAAAATGTGACATGTACGTTCTGTGGTGCTGTATGTGATGACCTCTATTTTGATGGAGATGAGTTCAGAACAAAGGACTTCTGCCCTCTCGGTGAGGCAAAATTTTCTCGAAAAAAGAGAATAGAATACCCCACGATTGATGGTAAAAAAGTGAGCTACGAAGAGGCAGTTGAAAGAGCGGCTGAGATTCTCCACAATTCAAAAAGACCTCTCCTGTTTGGATGGTCTTCCACAGTAAATGAGGCTATCAGGCTGGGTGTTATTCTTGCAGAGAAGGTTCGCGGAATATATGACCAGTGTGCAAGTGTTTGCCACGCCCCAAGCGTTCTTGCAATGATTGAGGAGGGTATTGCATCCGGTTCACTTGGTCAGATAAAGAATAGAACTGATTTAGCGATATTCTGGGGGTGCAATCCTGTCGAGGCTCATCCCCGCCACCCTACACGCTATTCAGTAATGGCAAGAGGTTTGCTGACGAAGGGAAGAGCGGACAGAAAGGTTGTGGTTGTAGATGTGAGGAAAACTGTCTCAGCATTAATGGCTTCTCATTTCATTCAGGTCAAACCCGGAACAGATTATCTTGTTTTCTCTGCAATGAGAGCATTGATGGAAGGCTATGAGGATGCCGTGCCAGAAGAGGTTGGAGGGGTAAGAAAGGAGAAATTAATTGAATTTGTTGAGATGATAAAAAGTGCGAAGTATATAACAATCTTATTCGGTCTTGGCATTGCTCATACAAGAGGGCATGACAGAAATGTTGAGAATGTCATCAAACTTGTTCAGCTCATAAACCGCTATACGAGGTGTATTCTGCAGCCGATGAGGGGACACTTCAATGTTGTTGGAGCCGGGGAGGTTGCAGCATGGGAGTGCGGTTTTGAGTGGGCTGTGGATTTCAGCCGTGGATATCCCCGTTTTGCTCCAAGTGAGTTTACAGGAGTGGAGGCACTGTTAAGAAAAGACTGCGACGCAGCTCTGATTGTCGCTTCTGACCCGGCTGCACACTTTCCGAGGGCAGCGGTTGAACAGCTGAAGAGGATTCCCGTCATCCAGATTGACCCATTTCCGAATATGACAACTTTATTATCCAAGGTTGTAATACCATGTGCTATCTCAGGCATAGAAGCAGAAGGAACTGCTTACAGGATGGATGGAGTACCAATCAGGGTTAAAAAAGTAGTTGAGAGTGAATACTGGAGCGATGAGGAAATTCTCGAAAAAATGCTTGAAAAAGTTTTAAAGTTGAGAGAGGACTGAAAATGATACTTGTCAAAAATGGTCACGTTATTGACCCTGTGAATGGAATCAACGAGGAGATGGATTTATTCATAAAAAACGGCAGAATTTCCAGTGAATTTAAGATTAATGAGAAGGAGTGCGAGGTTATTGATGCTAAAGGCAAGTTGGTTGTTGCCGGTGCTATCGACATACATGCTCACATAGCTGCCAGAAAAATTAATTCAGGCAGAGCAATGAGACCTGAAGAGTTTCGAAGGGTCAGACAGAAAACAGGAAAGTTTCGTGCAGCAGTTGGCAGGACACTTCTGACCGCTCCCGCCATAGGATATGAGTATGTCAAGATGGGTTACACAACCGCAATAGAGCCTGCGACACCCTCGCTATACACACTCCACACTCACGAAGAACTTGATTCAATACCAATCATAGATAAGGCAGCGCTGCCTCTATTCGGAAACTGGCATCTTGTTTTCAAATTTATCGCCGAGAATGATATTGAAAAACTCGCATCTTTCATCAGCTGGGTTCTTGAAAAGATGAAAGGATATGGTGTCAAGGTTGTCAATCCAGGTGGTGTTGAAGCATGGATGTATGGCAGTAATGCACACAGCATTGATGATCTTGTTCCTTATTACGATGTTAGTGTCAGGGACATAATTACCGGTTTGATAAAAGCCAATGAAATGCTTGATCTTCCTCATTCAATCCACATTCACTGCAACAATCTTGGAGAGCCGGGTAATTATGAGACCACTGTGGATACAATGAAACTGGCAAATGGAATCAGAAACAACAGAAGACAGGTCTTGCATGTAACCCATGTCCAGTTCAATGCCTTCTCAGGCTCCGGATGGAAGGATATGGGAAGCGGGACAGAAGAAATAATTAAACTGGTAAATAAGTCTGACAACATCACAATCGATATGGGACAGGTAATTTTTGGGCACGCTACAACAATGACTGCTGACGGTCCCTTCCAGTTTGATTTGCATAAACTCCTGAAAAACAAGTGGATTAATCTTGACGTTGAACTTGAGACAGGGACAGGAGTCGTCCCTCTGATTTACAGACCGAGCAGTCCAGTCCATTCTGTTATGTGGGCAATTGCCCTTGAACTCGGCTTGCTCGTCAATCCAGACAAAAACGTTATATCAACAGATTACCCGAACGGCGGACCTTTTGACAGGTATCCCTATATAATGACTCTCCTTCTGAGCAGGAAGTACAGGGAGAAGGAGATGGAAAGGGCACATAAATACCTGCAGAGAGCAGCGAATCTACCCTCTATTGACATTGAAAGAACGCTTGAGGATATTGTGAAGATGACCCGCTCATCTCCAGCAAGAATTCTTGGAATGCACAATAAAGGACATCTTGGCGAGGGCGCTGATGCAGATGTGGTTGTTTACGACATAAATCCGGCTGAATTTAATCCAGACAAGTACAGAGAAATTGAGAAGGCTTTGAGTTCAGCACTCTTTACAATAAAAGGCGGAACAGTAGTTGTTAAGAACGGAAAAATCGCTGGCGATATATGGGGTCGAACAATGTGGGTTGATGCAACCCTTAGAACGACAGCAGAAATCATAGAACCAGACCTTGAAGAATATTTCAACTACTACACCGTAAACAGGGAAAATTATGGTGTTGAGGAGAGGTGGATGAGGAGAGCAGAGAGAATTGAGGTGGGTTGATGCTAATTATCAAGCCAAAGATTGATTTCGAAGTCAACGTTGAAGCGGAAATCACACCTGATATTGCCACGGATTTAGAATATGCAAAAAGTTTTACCGTATATTATGGAAAACTCGAAATGTCCCTTGCTGAGCTTTTTGAGGTTGAGAAGGAAGGAGATAGTAAGGTAATTGTTCTGGAAGGAGATTTCAGCAGGGTTAAATGGATTGGAAAAGGTATGCTTGATGGCGAAATAATTGTCAGAGGAAATGCTGGAGCCAATTATGGTGCTTTCATGAAGGGTGGAAAAATAGTTATTGAAGGTAACGCTGATGACTGGATTGGAGCAGAGATGGAGGGTGGAGAAATCATTGTAAAGGGAGATGCTAAGAATCTGATAGGATGTCCCTACTGGGGCGACTTGGAAGGTATGAAGGGTGGAAAAATAGTTATTGAAGGTAATGCCGGGAATTACATTGGCGAAAAAATGGTCAGTGGAGAGATTGAGGTTAGAGGTAAAGCAGGTGACTTCATTGGAACTGAGATGAAAGGCGGGCTGATTACAATTCATGGAGATTGTGGAATCGTTGGTGGAGATATGAAAGCCGGAGAAATCAGAATTGGTGGAATATTCGAGCTTGTTCCAGCATTCAGGGAGACTGATGATGTGTTTGTTGGAGATGTAAACGTCAAAGGAAAGGGAATTGTGAGAGTTCTGACTCTGTAAATTACGATAAAATCAGCTGATATCCCCACATGCACAGAAAAGCTCATTTACAGCAGAAAAAACGTCGTCAAATCCCGCCTGCGTTAAAGAAGAGATTTTAAGGGGGCGGTAAGGAACTGTTGTCTGTCCCAGAAAATCAAGCAGTTTTTCAAGCAGTTCAGCCAGAACACCCCCTTCTTCAGATATGCTACATTTTATCTCTTCCAAATCCAGATTAATATCCATGATATCAATTTTATTGAAAACAGTCAGTGCCGGTAATCCTGTTCTCAATGATACTATAGCACTCTGGGCGAGAATTGAGACAAAGTTCTCAGGAGTGGATGCAACTTTGGAATCTGCGATAAATAGCCCTGCTGTCCATGAATCCTCCATTATCCTTTCAATAATTTCAACACCCTCTTCGGTGTAAAGAAATATCTCCATCTGTCCGGGTGTGTCATAGAGAGTGTAATCGTCTTTTATGACGACCTCATCGAGGTTCTCTGCCACGATTTCCATCGATTTCATCAAAGCTCCGTTGATTCCAAGTCTGTATTCGCTCATAACAGATTCTGTCTTAACATAGTCCCGCACGTTTGCATCCGAACCGTAGATGGGGTCTGATGCAGGGTCTAAATTTACAAGTTTTACGTTATATTCTTTATTTTTGAGATAATTGCCATAATTTTTGACGAAAGTGCTTTTTCCACTGCCAGCAGCCCCTATCACTATAAGATTCATATTGTAATAAACTTTAAAATACCTATAATTTTTTTGCTGAGTGAGGAGGGAAAAAACGATTGTAACAACAACTGATGATATAGAGGGGAAAAGATAGTTGAGTATAAAGGAATCGTCAGTGGAGAGGCGATTATGGGGGCAAATGCTTTCAGAGATAACTTTATTTTCTTCTAAATCAGAAACTTTCTTGCGTTGTTGTAAGAAATTAGAATCTGATTTCCATTCTTTACAGGCTCTTCATGACCCGGGTAGAGCATATCAACTTCCAGCTTTGAAAGCAGCTCAAGCGACTGAATGAGCTGTAAAGCACTCCCACCCGGCAAATCAACCCTTCCAAAGGCTCCGTACGGGAAGACAGTATCTCCACTGAAGAGCCACTTCTTTTCTGGCTCATACAGACAGATGCTGCCTGATGTGTGCCCGGGGGTGTGAATGACCCTCAGTCTCAATTCACCAGCTTCAAATGTCTCTCCCCCTTCAACAAAAATGTCAGGTTCAACCATCGCAAAGAACTGGGACATATATGCCTTCATGCTATCATATTCCTTTCTGTGCATCACAACTCTGCAGCCAATCTTCTGCAGGTCGCTTGCAGCTCCAGCATGGTCAAAATGCGAATGGGTGAGAAAAACGTACTCGATTTCCTTTAATCCTTTGGAGAGCTTATTCAACAGGAATCGGGTATCTCCACCCACATCAATTATCGCATTCTCAAGAAGATAAGAATTTGCACCGAGCGGGGGCGTAACAATTCTTAAAGGCTTCACAGTAACTCCATTGTTTCCACTTCAACACTCTCAACCCCATCAATCCCCTGAATTTTCTCGATGAACTGGTCGTTGATGCCTTCTTCATCAGGCATTACTGCCACAACAATCAAAGCTTTCAATCCAAAGGCTATGGGCTGGATTCCAAAATCCTTAACTTCAACTTTTCCCGGATTCTCGACAATCTTTTCCCTTATCTTCTCAAGGTCGACTTCCACGTCGCTTGGCATTACCTTCAGCTTCATTATAACTGTTCCCATACTACCACCCGAAATTAAGGTCCGGTAAATCCGCAGTTCTCACATCTGTATGAATTTGCGAGCTTTCTACATCTTTTACATCGATAAATGAGTTCACCACATGCGGGACAGGGAAGTTTGACGTAATTTGTTCCGAATAGATTTGCTCCACATGATATACAGCTGTATATGTCCATTCTATACCTCCTTCATTTAATCAAAGCGACTGGCTTTTATCAGCGTTCCCACTGCCTGTCCTCTCAATATATAATCTTTTACCCTGCCCTTTAAACCATTGCAGACAAACATGCTGATGCCGTACTTCTTCATCAATGATGGAGAGAAGTTATCAACACAGGTTGTTCTGTCAGCGATATCATCAGCAGAAATCTTATTCACCAGTTCTCCTTCAATAAATATGCCATCAACATCTGTAAGCTTGATGACCTCCTTCNCCCCAATCTTATGTGCAAGCCATATGGAGATGCTGTCTGAGGTAATGTCCCATGAATGGGGGAGTTCATCATGAGTTCTCATCAATCTGTATGGAAGCAAAACTCTAACACCTTTAAAATCAAAATCAAAGTTTTCCACAACATCCAGATCGCGGGATGAGATGTAATATCCATAGATATCCATTGAAGCCACTGCCATCCAGTGTGCTGCACTATCATTGACTCCTGTTGCCCTGACCATGTCAGCGAAAAACCACCCACCGGGAACGATTGATATACTCTCAACGGCTTTTAATTCCACGCACTCTTTCAACTGAGCAATTATATCGGGTAAATGGGAGGCACAGCTCCCCCCTATTTTAACAATTAATCCTTCATTTTTCATTTTCGACCAGTCTGGAGACTGCATATGCAGGAAACGTCTCTGAAAATCTGTATTTCGTGGTAAGAGAGATATAGTTTAGCCCGGAGTCTTCAGCAGCCTTCTCTATCAAAAATTCTCCCTTTCCGCAGCCAAGAACTCTGTCAATGTTGTAATTGAAGCGTAATTCACTGAGAGCATCTCGCAATTTATCCAGTATCTTCTCCTTAACGGCTTCTGCAATCGACATGATATATCCTTCATTCCCTTCGACATCAAGGCAGACTGTCCTTGCCAGTCTTTGCATACACTCCCCCGAGCTTTTTTCCCTTCCGTCAGGAGTGTCACAATTGTAGTCCTCTTCTGAAATATCTCCTGTAATCGTGAACACGTCAGCGGTTATTGCAAAGTATTCTGGAACAAGTGGCACATCAAATTCAGGCAATATGTGGAACACTGGTGTCCTTAAAATCCCGAAATAGAGTAATTCTTTTCTACCGAGCCTCTCATAATCTGTTCTTCCCCCCTCAATCCTCTCCGTTACCGGAATTAAATCAGTCGTTGTGGAACCCATGTCAGCAAAAATAAAGTTACTGTAACCTTCTGCCATCAAAAACCTTACACTTGCAACCCAGTTACTTGCGAAGAAGAATTCCGGATTGACTATTTCTCTTTTCAGATTCCCGATAATGTCAAGAAAATATATAGGGATGGGAAAAGTCCTTCTTATTGTATCTGCGATGAACTCAGTTCCTTCTCTTCTGCTCCTGAAGCAGTCAGAGAGTTCTGCAGTCATCACCACTCCAGCCTTCTCTGGATGATACTTCTCAAAAATTTTTTTTAACTCAGTTCCAAATTCGCTGAATCTCTTCCAGAAAGGAAAATAGATTATTTCATCATAATCTTTGCATGCAAGTTTTATGTTTGCACCGCCTATGTCAAGTCCGATCGTTCTCATGCACGGTCAGAAGAACTCATTTAGCTCTGCATCCTGCCCAAATGAGAAGCATTGCAAATCTCTACCCACGGGATACTTCTTTACGGCAACAGTATGGGGGGGAAAGAAATGCCCGAGGTGTGTGAGAACAACTTTTCTTGCATTAATCTGCCTTGCAAGACTGAGGGCTTCGCTTGAATTCATGTGTTTTCTGAATCTATAGGTTTCGGGGGCAAGAGCCTCAACAATAAACAAATCAGTATTCTCTATTTCTGAGATGCTCTTCTGTGGTACATCCCTGTTTGTATCTCCGCTCACAACAACCCTGAACCCATCATTTTCAATCTTTATTCCATGACTTTTTCTGAGAGGCGGGTGATTAACATCGAACAGCGTTATTTTCATATCAAAAAGCTCGATAGGCTCATAACTCTCAATCTCTATTTTCTTGTACTTCATGAACTCCATGTACTTTTCAATGTCTTCATGGACTTCAGGTGAGGTGTAAACTTTCACATCCCTCTGAACTCTGTAGAAATCCCCGAATCCAGAAAAGTGGTCGTAATGGCAGTGTGTCCAGAAAACTGCATCAACTCTATCTATTCCCGTGAGAAGAAGCTGCGTTCTTAGATCCGGGGAGGTGTCAATTACAATATTCTTGCTGCCATTCTGAACGAGTACTGAAAACCTTCTTCTCTCCCATCCGTGCTTTCTCGCATCCTCACAGGTTTTACAGTGACACCCCACCACCGGAGTTCCCGGCGAATCGCCTGTGCCAAGCAGAATTACTTTCATTCTAATACGATATTTTGAGGTGTGGTCTCGCTTTCACGTCTTTAACAGCTTCAACGAGGTCTTCCTGTGTAATTTTCTTCTCATCTCTCGAGAGAGCTTTCAATATTGCTTCTCTAACAATTAGCTTAATTTCTGCACCGGTAAAACCATCTGTCATCCTAACAAGCTCATCAATGTCATATTCTCCCGGAATTCTTGAAAGTACGAGATTGAATATTCTGCTTCTCATCTTCTCCGATGGCTCTGGAAATTCAACTATTTTATCAAATCTTCTCCACACTGCTGAATCAAGCAGACTTGGATGGTTTGTTGCAGCAATCAGAACGACTCCATCTTCCACGAGATTTATTTCGTCGATAGATTTCAGAAGGGTATTTACCGCCCTCTTAACAGCTGCATGTTCATCGCTCGTTCTTGTTTTGGCGACATAGTCAAATTCGTCTATGAACAGGATACACGGGTTGAGTTTTTTGGCAATTTCGAATATTTTCTCAATATTCTTTGAGGTCTCACCAAGATACTGACTGGTTATCATAGATAGCTTTACCTCAACAAGTGGCAAACCCATTTTTCTGCTCAAAGACCTCGCAGTTGTTGTCTTGCCTGTTCCCGGTGGTCCAATGAACAGTAATTTTCCTATGTCAATCAGGCCCACTTCCTTCAGAAATTCTCTTTCTTTCAGGGCTATTTCGATTTTCTTTATCTCTTCAAGCTGTTCCGGCGTCATGGCGATTTCTTTAAAGTGAACTTTAATCTCTTCCGGAGAGAACACCCTGACAAGTCCGAGCATTTCAGCAGTACTTTCATTTTTCTCCATCTCGGCTAATTTACTCCTGAGCCATTCTTTATCGCTGTATTTTGGTGTATTCTTCTTTCTGGCTTCTTCATATGATACCCCGAGCGAGTCGTAATTCTCATAATAGTATGCAAGAACGGGGTTATTTTCAATTATTTCAATATCTGCTTTCTCTGCGAACCATTTCACGGCAACTTCGAATGAAGTTAACGTATACTGTTTGTTAAAAGAGTTAAAATCTATGAATGGAATTGACTTTGCTCCTTTCAGGTTTCCGCAGTATTCTTCTGCGGTTTCAGATTTGATTATCAGTGGTCTTTTAATTCCTTTTTTACCGTAGAGAACCTTTCGCATGTCTTTTGGAATATCGTCTTCCGACAGCTCCTCATATCTGTTGTAAAGTTCAGCGGTTAGAAGCAATTCAACCAGCTTTATCATCCACACACCTCATTCCGATTTGATTTTACCTCTTCTTTTAAATCAAACTTTCAATCCAGATATTTCAGATGTACTGTCTTTTAAACTTTTTGCTGGTTCTGTTGATGAGCAACCTCACAGAAGATTCTTCTACTAAAGCTTATTGGTTTTTTTCCATGCTCAATTCAGATATAAAATTTAAAACTTCAGAAATTGCACGTTCAACCTCAGGAGTACACTTTTCCGAGAAACTGTGAATATCCTCTGCTTCAATTGCAAGCAGTATGACATCTCTGTCGGAATTGTTAATCATATTTAAGTTCAGGTGATGTGAGAAAATCACTGAAGAGTTACTCAGAAAAGCTCTGTAAACCGTTCCCGGCTTCCCTCCAGTTTTGATTACATCCACAATTATTATGCGGCTGTAGTCTCCATTCAGAGCCTCAAGTAAATCGAAATCACTCACACACTCTCTGGCTTCAACGTCAGCCAGGTTCTGCTTCTTCAGAGCATTCACAGCGTGTATTCCTGCCCCATCATCTGTCAGCAAAGGATTTCCAATTCCGAGAACGAGTGTCCTGCGACTCATATTCTGTGCAGTTTCACATTCAGTGGTAGGCTGTGGCTTGCACATGCTAAACAAGGATCGTAAGCCCTTACAGCCATCTCTACCATGTTGAGCAATTTTTCATCTGCTTTCCCATTCTTTATAAGATTCTGCGCTACTTTTTTAACAGAAAGATTTATAGCTGCATTGTTCTGGACTGTGGCAACAATCAGATTCACCTTCTGGGTGACTCCATTTCTGTCGGTGATATAATGGTGGTAGAGTGTCCCTCTGGGCGCCTCGACAACACCAACACCTTCTCCATCTGCTTTACCCAGATCCACTTTCACATCTCTATCAGTTATCTCCTCATCGACAGCAAGTTCAAGAACTCTTTCAGCCGAATACATAATTTCGATGAGCCTTGCCCAGTGGTATGCAAGGATGTTGTGAACAGGTTTCTGACCAAAATAATCATAGAATCTTTCGTATGCTTCCTGCGCTAATGGAGTGGCCATGCCGTCAGCCACATTCAATCTTGCGAGTGAATTTACCCTGTAAATTCCACTATCAGTGCCATCTACAAATCCTTTCCAGCCAACATTCTTCAGATATGGGAATTTGATATAACTCCACTCCTCCACCCTCTCGGTTATGTGGTCAAGGTAGTTCTGAGGGTCGAACATTGCAATCTCCTTGCCTTCAGGCGAGACTGCCCTGATTCTTCCATCATAAAAATTCACTTTTCCATTACTGTCAACCATCCCTGCATAATATGTTCTGTGAGAGTAAAGGTCTTCTTCTAACAGATTCTTGATTTCTTCATCTCTCAGAATTAGACTCTCAAAAATCTCAAGTCCTTTCTTTCCAAATTCAATCAGTTTCTTAGCCATCTCCTCAATGTTTTTTCTGTCTTCTTCATCGAGCGGTTTGGATAAACCACCGGGAATCGAGGATACAGGATATATCGGATGCCCGGCAATTATTTCCTGTATTTTCTGAGCATAACCTCTGCTCTCGATAACTTCCATCACCACGTTCTTTCCAAGAAGTTCAATAAGGCCGAAAATATTTCTCTTTGCTGCTTCTTCGTTTTTTAACAGTAAATCCGGGGCTGCGAGGGCATAGAAGTGGAGGATATGGCTGTGAACCATGTGGGCGTTGTAATAAAGTTCCCTCAACTTTCTTGCAGTAGAAGGTATGTTCACACCATAGACTGCATCACATGCTTTCGATGAAGCCATGTGGTGCGCCCCAGGACACACTCCACAGATCTTAGGAGTTATTCTTGGCAGTTCTTCAACATACCTTCCTTCACAAAACTTCTCGAATCCACGAAACTCGATTACCTGAAAATAAGCGTCTTTGACGTTGCCGTCATCGTCAAGAAGAATATCCACTCTGCCATGACCCTCAAGCCTCGTATTTGGAATCGTAATTTTCCTCATTTTAACCCCTCATTTACTCCTGTCTGCTGAGAAAGAATTAATCAGAGACGATGGAAGAGAAAACTGATAAAATAAACCAACCGGGTCTTTAACAGCATTCAGCGCATCAAAAATCTTTGGTGCTGGGATGTAGTCCTCTCCATTTCCTGTAATCGAAGCAATCGTGGATATAGCATCCCCCACATCTACCATTGCTGGAAGTTTTCCATAACACCCTCTACATGGCATATTGACGCTGATACATCTACCTCCACACCCCCCTCTTGTGGCAAAGCCCATGCAGAGTTCTCCCTGTTCAAGCAAACACTCTTCATCAGCCTTAAGTTCATGAGGTCGATTGATTTTTGCAATCTTTTTTGCCCCCTTGGTCTGATTTCTTGGACAGTCATGGCAGAGAGATTTGTCGGAAGCAAAAAACCTCCTTTCAGGTGGGTTTGAGAGTGAACGGGCAAATTCTTCAATTGTTGACGAAGAGGGTGGACAGCCCGGTACATAGTAATCCACTTTCACCACCCTGTCAAGCGGTTTTACGCTATCGAAGAATTCTGGAAGAGTAAGCTGAAATCCATCTATTTCCGTTTCCGGTTTCGGTATCACTTCCTGCCCTTCCAGATTCGATTGTGCCTCCACATATGCCCTTCTGAGGATGGATTCTCTGTCAAACTGATTCGCAAGTCCGGGGATACCGCCAAAGCATGCACACGAACCATAGGCAACAAGAACCTTACACTTCTCACGAACTATCTTTAGTTCTTCTTCCTGTTCAGATGTTCTTATAGCTCCATTGACAATACCAAAATCCATACTTTTATCTTCAAGTGCCTTCAGGTCTTTCTGTTTGAAGTCGAGAGCAACAGGCCAGTAGAGGACGTCATGCTCAGCAAGGCTCATAACCACTTCCCTGCAATCGAGCAATGAAACATCGCATCCACCGCATGACGCTGCCCAGTTTATAACAAGTCGCATTTTCATCCTCTCACCTTAATGCGCCCGAGTTTTCTCAGAGCCTTATCCATGTCTTTAATAGATTTACCGAGTGTTTTCCACATCGGAACTCCAATATATTCCCACTTCAGTCTGCTCGGGCTCAGACCAATCTGGCTCATTAACATATTCATTAATCGGACTCTTTTGGCAGTCATGTAGTTGCCTGAAACATGATGACAGTTTTTAGGGGGGCAGCCTGCAATCAGGATTCCATCAACGCCCCTCCTGAATATCTCCATAATCAATCCAGAGTTAATCGATGAGGAACATCTGATTCTGATTGTTCTGAGGTTTTCAGGAAGCTGTAACCTGTTGTAGCCTGCCAGGTCTCCTGCAGCATATGAGCACCAGTAACAGAGGAGTGCAAGAATTCTTGGTTCATCTTCAGACAGGTTACCAAATGCAACCTCCACCTGTTCCAGCACCTGCCTGTCCTGAAAATTGGTGAGCTGAAGTGCATGAGTTGGGCATGCAGAAACGCAGAGACCACATCCCTGACAGAAAGCTGAATCAACCACAGCTTCCTCATCAACCTGTATCGCGCCATGAGGACAGACTTTTTCGCAGATTTTACAGGCAGAGCATAGCTCACTGTCGACGGTTGATACAAATTTCTGAGGTTTTTTTCCCTTTAAAGCCTGAACTATCCTCATTGCAGCTGTAATACCCTGTTCAATACTTTCCTGAACAATCTTTGGTCCACCCGCAGCTCCAGCGACATAGATTCTGTCAATATAGGATTCCGTTGGCTTCAAAATTCGTGGCTGTCCTTCAAGGGGATAGTTGTATATATCTGTTCTGAGTCCAAGCTTCTCTATCATGTCTGATGCAGCAGGAATCTGTGCTTCACTCAGAACCAAGATGTCAGCCTCAATATCCTCTTCGTCCCCATCCGGAGACTCAACTGTGATATTCAGCTTTCCATTATTTCTCTCCACATTCATGATTCTGCCATTTATAAAATCGACTAAGTCCTTCGAATCGTTGTAAAATTGCTCTAAAGCTCTTTCATAAGTCCTTATATCGTTATTATATACCACAGATACTTCCGTTTCGGGACTCATGGAGGTTAAGCGTTCTATCTGTTTTACCGCAACACCACAACAGGTTTTCGAACAGTATGAGACACCCTCTTCACCTTCCTCAATTCTTGAACCCGTGCATAGCTGAAATACAACGTGTTCAGGCGCATCTCTGAAACCTCTGGCAATAAGCCTCTCCATTTCGAGACTCGAAATCACATTTTCCCCATAGTTTAATTCCTGTAATCTACTCAGGTCAAAGGAGTCGAAGCCTGTTGCGAGTGCTATCGCCCCGAAGGTATCTTCAATAATTTCAACTTTTGCGTCGAGGTCTATTGCATCGGTTGGACACACATTCAGACATTCTCCACATTTCGTGCATGCTTCCTCGATTATGTTGTATGTGTCCGGTATTGCTAGGTAGAAATCCTTATCTATTGCTTTTCTCTTTGATATATTACAGTCAAATTCTCTTTCAACTTCTTCGGGACAGATATCCGAGCATTTGTTACATGAAACACATCTTTCTGGATTGACAAATTCAGCTCTTTTCTGAATTGTGACTTTAAAATTGCCGTTCTCCTTTTTTATGTCCTGAACCAATGAGTTTGTTAAAACGGTCACGTTTGGATTGAAAATTACGTTTCTTGCCTGAACTGGAACGATGCACTCACTTGTGCACATTGAGGGCCATCCCTCGCACTGAAAAAGAAATGGAATCTGACATGCATGGCCCCCGAGATAATGATTTTTCTCAACAAGAGTGACATCAATGCCTGAGTTTCCTGCTTCCATTGCCGTCTGGATTCCTGCCGGACCGCCACCAATCACCAAAGCTTTTTTAACAATCTCAGGAGGTTTTACCGCCGGTGTATTCAACTTAAGTTTGGCATGAGCCATTCTGACCATGTCAATTGCTTTTCCTGTTGCCCCATTCTTATCACTGTGAGCCCATGCACACTGTTCTCTCAGATTGGCAACTTCGTACATGGAGATATCAATACCGAGTTCTTCAAGAAGACTGTGGATTCTATCTTCATTAAAGCTGAGGGAAGACCTTTCTGAACATCCAGCAAACAGAACTCTGTCGCAATCACTGATATAGCTCCTGATGTCAGATGTCTCAAGTTTACATAAATTATCCACTGTTTTAATTCCTGTAACGTGGTCGAGATCTTTGATTTTCTCATGAAGAACATTCAGATCAATTTTTTCTAAAATCTGTCCCCCACACGTACAGATCAAAATACTGATTCTGGGTTGCATCAAATCAATTTCAAAGTTCTTGTATATTAAGACTTCTAAAACTGCAAATAATTTTTTTTGATTTATTCATGTTAATCAGATATGATAAAGTGTTGACGTGTTGGGAAAGTTGATTTTATAAATTTTTGAATTCGCCTATCTTTATCTGAAAATCAATATTATAATATAAAATAATTAGATTAAATATCACTTTTTATTTGTATGCTATTGTATGTCAATATATGTTACAGTCTGGGTTAACAAAAAAGTTTAATTACTGGTTTGCAGGGATGGGTTTGGGTTGGCAGGTGATAGGGATGCATAAAGAAGAACTTGTGCTTTTGCATCTGACGTTGTTCCACATGAAAAGGTTTTTCGAAGAAGCGGGTATAGCCAATGGCCACTTCAACTTCTATGAACAGATGGGTGTGCAGCCAGTACACATACATAAAAGCAAAGCAGACCACAAAAAAGCAATACTTTCGTTGTGTAAAGGGATATCCGACATTTTTAAGGAGACCCCTCCCGAGGACGTGCTTAAGAATCCAAAAATTAAGGAATTCCTTGAGATAATCGACCACCAGTAAGATTGAGAACCATGAAATAAGCATCTTCACCATCGTTGTAGTAACACGGGATTGTGGAAATAATCTCAAATCCCCTTTTTTTATACAGGTTTATTGCAATAAAATTTGAAATTCTCACTTCCAGAACGACCCTCATCTTTTCTCTTTTGATGCTTCTGTTTATGATACTGTCCAGAAGAATCCCTCCAATCCCCTTTCCCCTGTATTCGTTTTTAACCGCAAAGGACATTATTCTTGCATCCGCCCCTGAATCCATTACTGAAATGAAGCCAGCTATCTTTCCATTAACTTCAGCGATGAGAAAATCACTGCTGTTTGAGATATACATGAAGATATCGTAGGCTGGATTTTTTGGGGAGAACGCCTCCCTTTCTATAGAGACTATCTCACGGAAATCTGTTGGTCTGTATGGTCTCACCATTACGGACAGCACATATATATTCTAACTCTGCATTATTAATGTTATGCTGATTGCAGATTATATATCAAGAAACTACTCAGGTAAAGTTGTTGAGGTGGGGGTGGGAAGGAGGTGGGATACTGCAAAAGAACTTGCTGAAAAGGGATTTGAAGTGATAGTGGTTGATGTTATCGACATCCTGCCGGAAGGTCTCAGATACATTAGAGATGATATAACCAATCCGGATTCAAGAGTTTATCAAAATGCAAGTCTGATTTACTCCATCAGACCACCAGTTGAATTGTATCCGTATATTATCGAAATCGCAAGAAAAGTTCGGGCTGATTGCATCATCAGACCCCTGAGCAACGAGTTTCCAGACGGTGGAGAGCTTGTAAATTATATTGGTGAGAGGTTTTATCTCTGGAGATTTTAACTGAATTGTTTGAAAGCTCTAAAAATAGTAATAATACTCTCCTGCCTTTTTCTGTTCTCTGTCAAGCCTTGAATTTAATTTGTTGACCCTCGGTCTTTTCGTCTCCTCGTCTCTCCTGAAAGTAATCCCGAGATTTGACAGAAATCTGTTCATCCCATCCCTCATGTTGGTTGCTCTCCTCGCAATGCCCTTTCTGCCTGGCTCTCCTTCGAAGACAATCAGTCTGTCGCTTATCATATCTATCAGGTAAATATCGTGGTCAACAACAAGCACACTCTTCTCCATGTTCATCGCAAAACGCCGGATAATTCTCGCAGATTCCGTTCTCTGTTCCACGTCCAGATGAGCAGAAGGTTCATCAAGCAGGTAAAGTTCAGCATCTCTGAGCAGGCATGCAAGAATTGATACTCGCTGAAGCTCACCCCCGCTCAGTTCATCAAGATTCCTGTCCATTAAACCCTCCAGACCAAGTGGTCTGACAAATTCTGTTTTGTAATATGATGTATTGATTGACGGGTTAATCCCGGTGAGAAAAATCTTAACTGGAATGTTTACATCAGCTTTAACATACTGGGGTTTGTATGAAATTTTTATGTCAAGTTCCACTTTCTCCTCATCATCCTTGATTTCACCCGCAAGTACCTTGACAAAGGTGGATTTTCCCGTTGCATTTGCGCCAACAACACCGAGGACTTCAGATGGCTTAATCTCTCCACCATCTGCAACAAGCTCAAAATCCTTAAACTTCTTTTTAAACGATGGGTATTCAACCAGCTCTTTCTCCACTTCTGACTCTCTGGGCTGAAATACATCGAATTCTATTGTCTTATCTCTGATTCTGACATTCTCATCAGGAAGATACCCCCTCAAATACTGATTGATACCTGTTCTGACGCCTTTGGGATTGGTAATCACACCATAAACTCCCGCGCTGCCATAGCTTATGTGGATGAAGTCCGCAAGCATGTCCAGAATTGCGATGTCGTGCTCAACTATCAGTACGTGCCTTTTTTCTGCCCTCTCCCTCACAACCTTTGCGACCTCAGTTCTCTGAAATATGTCAAGATATGAAGTAATCTCGTCAAGGAAGTAGAAATCGGCATCTTTCAACAGACATGCAGCAATTGCAAGTCTCTGCAACTCTCCCCCACTTAAATCATCCACATCCCTGCTGACAGAATTCTGCAACGATAGTTTCTCTACAATTTCATCAAATTTGTCCATTTCATCAACCTTTCTGAGCAGTTCTTCAGCCTCTCCACTGTATGCCAGAGGTATTGCCTCTATATACTGTGGTTTTACCGAAACCCTGATTTCTCCGGTTGAAAGAGATTTTAAGAAGTCAAAGAGTTCTGTGCCTGCATATCTTTCAAATACCTCATCCCAGCTTGCTTCATCCTTTCCAAGGTTTGGCTTCAACTGACCAGAAAGAATTTTTATCGCAGTCGTTTTTCCAGTGCCATTTGCCCCGAGAATTCCTGTCACATAACCTTTTCGTGGTATCGGGAGATTATACAGAATAAACCCATTTTCACCATATCTGTGGATTTCTCTCCCTTCAAGGGCTTCCGGTAGATTAACAATTGAGATTGCTCCAAAAGGACATTTTTTAACGCAAATTCCACAACCGACACATAGTTCTTCGGAAATAACTGCCTTATCATCAATTACAATAACTTCAGTACCTGTTCTGACTGGTGGACAGTATTTCAAGCATTCGTGGCTGCAACGCTTCGGCTGGCACCTGTCTCCATCGATTACAGCGATTCTCATACTACCTAAGCGTTCAACATAAATGTCCAGGATATATACCAGGTGGTGAATGAGAGAAAAGAGATTACCGCCCAGTCCTTTCCAGCAGGTTCGATATCAAATTTAGGAAGTATGAATTTGTGAACATATATGAAAAGGACGAGGACAATTATCCCCAGCGGGTCTCTATGGGCTTCAAGATTGATGAAGTAAGATATTATGCCCGCAACAGCCCCGAGTCCCAGTGGAGATACCGTTTTAACTACATCCTGTTTATAGGTATTCTGCTTGCTTTCTATGGCTTTCTCATTTTTTGCATAATCTTTCCTGTCTTTTTTCCGTTTTATGTCATTTTTCTTTGCCATATTTATCACCTGAATGATGGACGTCGTGATAACAGAAGCGGAAGTGGAAGTGGTTTAAAGGGTTTGCCCTTATTGTCATTCAGTATTCTTTCCCTCAACTCGTTAATTTTCATGCTTACCTTCTTCTGCTGCTTTTGATTTGACTCTTCCCGGACAGTCACGGTTAAAAAACCCTCAGAAATCTCTTTTTCGCCTATAACGGCAATGTAAGGTATCCACTCCCTTGATGCATCCCTTATTTTCTTGCCGAGGGTTTCATTTCTGTCGTCCACATCAGCTCTCACACAGTTTTTCATATCTTCTGCTATTTCGACAGCTGATTTATTGTATTTTTCGGAAACAGGAATGATCCTGAGCTGGGTTGGAGATAACCATACGGGAAGCATGGGAAGAAGCCCCTTTTCTGCCTGAAAGTGGGCTTTTTCAAGAATGGAATAGATGCATCGCTCTATAGCACCACTTGCCGAGCAGTGAAGCAGATAGGGGTACCTCTTCTTGCCATCTTCATCGACATAGGTGATGCCATACCTCTCTGCATTCTCAACATCAATCTGAACTGTTGTCAGTGCAGAGGCTTTTTCAAGCGCATCAACAAAATTAAATTCGAATTTGATAATGAAGTAGAAGAACCGGAAATCCCACATTTCTATCAGAACGGGCTTTTTCAGAATATTGTAGAGGTCATGAATGAAATCTCTGTTGTCTTCGTAAAATTCCTTCGTGATTCTTATGGCAATTTCATACTCCTCTGGTTCAAGTCCTATATCCCGCAGAACTTCGATTCCAAGCTTAAACTGTTTTATGAACTCGTCCTTTGCCTGTTCAATGTCTGAAGCGATTGTGTGCATATCAGGCATTGTGAATGCCCTCAGTCGCCTCAATCCAACAAGCTCCCCCCTCTGCTCTTTTCTGAATGAGTACCTTGTCAGTTCATACATGAGGAGCGGGAGATTTCGGTATGTGATTGTTGAGTCATGGCTCATGAGGAATTGTCCGAAGCATGCAGCAAATCTGAGGAAGAATTCTCTCTTATCCCCCTCTACAATATACTGTCTTGCTGGAAACCTCTCGAGATACTTTCTCAGGGTTGGATGCCCTCTATCATACATGAGTGGAGTCTCAACCTCCATTGCTCCATAAGAAATGCATCTATCGGTCACATAATCCTCCAGAAGCCTCTTAATCAGCCTCCCCTTCGGATAGAATCTCATGTGCCCAGAATCGCTTGCAGGTTCATAATCTGCAATCTGAAGCCTCTTCATGTACTCAACATGAGGGGGTGTCTGGTCGACAGTCCTTTTCTTCATAATTTCATAATTTACAAATTTTCTCAGATTTTCGTGATTAGAGTAATCAAAGGATTTTGCATCTACAAGCCCGTTTTCAGTATAGATATACCAGTAACTTTCAGCCTTCTCTTCAGCTTTCAGTGCCTCAGTTACTTCTTTTGACTCACTTTTCAGTTCCCTTGATAGTTCACTGAGAGGATGTCCCTTGCAGGATATTCTGAAAGCCTTGTACCAGCCAAAAGGAGACCTGTGAACTTCGTATTTCTTAGACAGTTGGTCTTCAAGTTCTCTAAGAAGTTTCACAGCCGTATCGGCATCGGAGAGGTTCGAGGATAAATGGGCATAGGGATATATCATTAATCTTTCAGCACCAACTTTCTCGAAAACTTCAGAAATCTCTTTTAATGCTGCTTCAACTGTATTGCTGTCATCTCCATTTTCGACTGCGGTGAAAACAACAAGCACCTCTTCAGATTTCCCACCTTTTCCCTCAAAAGGCTCAGCAATTTTTGTTTTCTTTTTCACTTCGTATTCCATAAAATCAGCGTGAATCAGAAGGATTTTCATCGGCTATCGGGAGTTAAGAGGTTACTTAAACTTTTTGTGATGTATCTGGAGAGGTAAGTACAGGCAGTCCCGTAATTAAACTACTCCAGTCTTCTTCAAAACCATCTCGAGTTCATCTTTTGAGGGTTTAACATCCTCCAGAATCGTGTAACGCTTCTGTCTGATTTTCTTTGCCCTCTGTAACGCCTGAATGCACTGTTCTTTCGTAAGACCAATCTCTTTTATTGTGGTTGGAGCCTGAATTGTCTCAAGGGATTCTTTTATTCTGTACCAGTCAGCTCCGCCATAATATTTTTCGTGGAGATATTCCATTATTATAGCTCCAAGCCCCACATTCTCTCCATGGGTACCTTTTCCGTAACCGAGGAATCCAAGTGCGTGACTGAATTTGTGTTCCGCGCCGCTTGCAGGTCTGCTACTGTTAACGAGTGAAATTGCAACACCACTCAAAATTAAACCTCTTACGAGCATCTCCAGAATTCGAACTTCCTGAAGGTCAAGTCCCTTTGTACTCAGCATCAGGTTTGCGGGCATCAGCGCCATACTTGCTGCCACCTCATTGAAGTCTTCTCCCACCTTCTCTTTGGCAAGACGCCAGTCTTTTACTGCGGTGACATTTGAGAGCAGGTCTCCATAACCTGAACGCAAAAGTCTGATTGGACTGTGTCTGAGTATGAGCAAATCTGCGATAACCGCAGCAGGCGGTCTTGTTGATATTGAGATTGGATTTCCATTCTCTTTAAATGTTGCAACCGGTGATGCAATACCATCGTGCGATGCTACTGTGGGAATGGAGATGAAAGCAGCATTTATCTCTGAAGCAAGAACCTTGGCGATATCTATTACTTTCCCACCACCAACTCCGAGAACGCAATCTACATCTGTATATCCTGTCTCAACTTCAATTCTTCTGACCTCTTCTGTCCCAGATTTCTTAACAAAGAACTTTTTAACGAGTACATCTGAAATTCTGTTTTCAATTTTGGAGCCAGCAAGTTCATAGGATGTCTTTCCTGTAAGCATCAGAATGCTGGAGACTTCAAGGTTATCGATGATGTCTCTGACCATTTTTCTTCTGCCCTCTCCGATTTCAACAATAAGCGGGAGTTCTGCTTTTTTGAGATATTCTCTGCTGACTTTTCTTCGCATTGCAATTACCTCTGGAAAATACTAAAACAAGTGATATAAAAAATAAATTAATTTTTCTCTGCACTCTACACTCAGTAGCCCACTGACATTTTTTCGAGTCTTTCTATCCTTTTCTCGATTGGCGGGTGAGTTGAGAAAAGAGACAGAAATGAGTGCTTGGAGAGCGCCGGAATTATGAAGAAAGCATTCATCCCCTCCACACTCTTTTTCTCATCATTGCTGACAAATTCCATTCTACCGCTTATTTTCTTCAGGGCTGAAATCAATGCATCGGGTTTACCTGTAATCAATGCACTACCTGCATCGGCTGCATATTCTCTGTATCTGCTTAACGCTCTGATGAGGAGAAAGCTGATAAACCAGACAATTGCTGAAACGATGAAAATGATTACAGTGCTGCTGCTGTTCTCTCTTCTACCTCCAAACATCCCTGCAAACATCGCCCATCTCATCACAAAGAATGCCACGGTAGAGAGAAAGCTTGCGATTGTAATCGTTCTGACATCTTTGTTCTTAACATGACTCAGTTCATGTCCGATTACAGCTTCGACCTCATCCCTGTTCAGTGTCCTCAATAAGCCGGTTGTTACTGCAACGACTGCATTTTTCGGATTTCGTCCAGTTGCAAAAGCATTGGGGACTGATGTCTCCATAATCGCAATTCTCGGCATCGGAATATTTGCATTTGTTGTGAGTCTTCTCACCATTTCATATAGCTCTGGAGCTTCGCTCTCGCTCACAATTTTTGCCCTGCTTGCCATCAGTACGATTTTATCTGAGAAATAGTATTGCGCAAACAGAAACAGAAATACTATGGGAATCAGGTATGTGTAGCCAACACCATATGCTGAAAGTATTGTAAGGAACGCAAGATAGACTAATGCAAGCAAGAACCATGTAAACCACATTCTCACTCTCAACCCGGTATCTCTTATCCATGTCATGCATTTCACCACTTCATTTAGATATATAAACCCTATGGTGATATTCCTGTTAATTACTATAGAAACTCTTTTAATTGGTGATGTCAAAGACGAAGTGCCCGTCTGCCATGCGTCTCCTGAGCCGTGATGGGGAATTCCACATGACGGGCAACAATTATTGATGAAAAGTTAAATATCTGCAGACTCTGATTTTGGTTTTTTAAACTTAACAATTACTCCAGCCTCTTTCAGAAACTCAAGCGCTTTCATATCATTGTATTTTTTGCCATAAACAACTTTCTTGATTTTTGCATTGATGAGCATTTTAGCACACATAATACATGGTTGATGAGTTGTGTAGAGTGTTGCACCGACAATACTTACTCCATGTAAAGCTGCCTGAATTATGGCATTCTGTTCTGCATGAACTGCCCTGCATAACTCGTGTCTTTCTCCCGAAGGTATGCTGAGCTGTTCTCTCAAACAACCAATTTCGAGACAATGTGGCAGGTTTGAAGGGGCACCGTTATAGCCAGTCGCGAGGATTCTCTTATCCTTGACAATAACCGCTCCAACTTTCTGTCTCAGGCATGTTGAGCGTTTTGCAACGACAGTTGTTATCTCCATAAAGTAATCATCAAGAGATGGTCTTTCCTCGATTTCAAGCTGTTCAACTCCCACCTTTTCTTGCTTTGCCATCGTCCGCTTTGCCATCGTCTCAGATGGTTCATAAAAACATAAAAATTTTCCCTTTCAATATCTTTTTTTAAAAATTACAGCATAGAAAGGTAAAAATATCCATTGTGACTATGATGTTTATCTGCATTGTCGAGATTGTTCTCGGGTGATAACATGGTAAAAAGGGCAAAACTTGTGAATGACATCGTCGAACTGATACCAATCCTGCAGTTATTCTCAACCAGAACATACAGGAACGTTTATGAATCTCTACTTATAGAAAGATTGACGCTTGAAGAACTGGAAGAGAGATTTGGAGACGTAACTGAGGCTTTAAAAGTCCTTAAACATGCTGGAATGCTTGAAGTAAAATGGAGGATGCCGTCAGAGCCGCAGGGGAAACCTGAGAAGGAGTATCATGTTAGCTATACACACCTCAGTGCAAGCATCTATTCTCCTCTCAAAGATTTAAACACAATTCTTGAAATTGTTTCGATGCCTGATGATGAATTCGATGAGATTGTCAAAAAAATTATTATCGAGATTGAGGCAGGGAGAAAATCTGTTCCATATATCAGTAAGAACCTTGGCCTCGACCCGCTATACATCAGGTCGATTGCAAAGAAGTCATTAAAGCTGACGTTAAAAGGGCAGCTTGTTGAGCTTGCGAGGGACGAGGAACTTTAAAAATTAAATCCTGAATCTATTTTTATATTTTACTGATTAATCCACCTCTTCGTCAGAATCCGTTATAACAATATCCTTCTCCGGTTCTGCAAGTAACAGGTATTCTTTCAACATTCTGGGAAATTTTGCAGCATCCACGAACCTCAAGCCCATTCTTTCACTCCACTTTCTGATTCCCGCATCACTGCTCACAACACCTGCTTCAAGCTCTTTAGCCAGCAGCAGCACATCCAGATCAGGTGAACTGTCTAAAATACCCTGCCTCAATGCAGTTCTGAATTTATCCCTGAATTTCCCAACAAGATTTCCCACTTCATTCTGGACTTCCTCCTTTCCATCAAGTTTCGAAGTAATTGCAGAACTCTCCCAGATGAATTCTTCAGCAACTCTTCTCCCCCTGTTTATCTTCTGGCGCATTGTCAATACGTAGTCATAAAATATTGCAGCAGGAATCTTGACTTCATATCTGTTTGGTGTTTTCTTGACCAGCCAAGTGTCGAGTTTAAGAAAAACGTCATCACTGCATTCGTTCCTTCTCAAGAAGCTTATCAACTCTCCATAAACTGTTGGAAAGGGGATATAACAACTTATTTCAAGTTTCAGCCTGGATCTGGCGATAAGCTCAAGGACTTCTGCAGCAGATTCACAGAGGGTTTCATACCCTTCCTTAACCCTCAAACCCGTATCCGTTATTGCAGTGGTATCGAGGACAAATCTCTGTCTCATCCTTTCACCAGATGGATGAAAATGTGGTCTCTGTGGAATGGCTCGAGATTGCCGGTTTTGAGAATTTTAAAGTTAGATGAGAAATCTCCAATAACGTCATTGAAGATATCCTGCGGTTCAGCAGTTGAGTCAATGCTCCTTGCTTTTACCATTATAAGACCACATCCATTTGTTTTCAAAAATATATTAGAATTCATAGTAAATATTTTTATCTGCTCTCTATGCGCCACATCCTGATAGATAAAATCAACTTTCTCCACAATCCCACTGTACTCAAGAGGCTTTGAGGCATCTCTGAGAATTGGTATGATGTTCTTTCTCTCCATTGCAAGCTTCAAAAGTTTTGAAAATGGTTTTGCTGAATATTCAACGGCATAAATCATTCCATCATCGAAAATATCAGAAAAATGGCTGAGAGTGGTTCCGCTGGCAGCCCCGAGGTAGAGTACTTTCCAATCATTCATTATCTGTGGCATGTAACCGTTCATCACCATTGCAGCAAATTTACTGCGATATGGTATCCATTCCCTTAAGTTTCCGTATTTTCTCTCTCCATAATAAGGAGGATATTTACTTTTTGTTGCAGGAAAACTCTGTTTACCTTCTTCAATGATAAACAGATTGTGTGCGACCTCATTAAGTCTCATCTCAGCAACTCCTCAAATCTGTGTTTTATGCTATCAGACAGTTCAGGATTTAATTCACCACTGAAGTAATCTATTTTTGATGCAATTGCAATTTTTGCTGCAAGAAATCTTGCCATTTTACCTCTTTTAGTCTTTGGAAGAGTTCTGACATACTTATGCTGGAAGATTATCCCATGTTTCGGAGGTCTTGCAACCTTTCCTTTCTTCATTCTTGCTTTAGCTCTGAATAAACTTCTCTCAGCTCCCAGAATCTGAATTGTGCTAGCAGGTAACATTGCAAGTCTCTCGAGACTTCCTGCTTTTTCAAGGAGTCCTGCCGAGATTACACCACCGAGCATTTCTGAAAGATTTGGACATACCTTTGATATAACGAGTTCTATCTCCTTCTCAATTTCGTTCCTCAGTTCTCGCAACTCATCGATTTTTTCTCTCAAAATGTCTGTTACCTTGCTCTCTTTGATTTCCACAATATCTCTTAATTTCTCGTTGAGCAAATTTATGCTTTCATCGACCTGATCAAGCGATTTCAGAAGCATTACAGCATACCTGTCTTCTCTCTTTAACTCTTCTTCAACAAGCTTCTCGCCGGCAACTACTGCTGTTTTCCTTAGATTCCTGTAGTATTCTTCTTCTGAGCCAAATATCTGAACTCCGCGTTCTACAATTGAGAAGGGAATTGGTTCGTCATTAATTGCTGCATAAAAAGATGAGACGAGGTTATCACTTGCTTCAATCTCCTCATCGATTTCTCCAAACCATACCTTCCACTTTTTCATTATATAGCCTCGATGTCAGCACCTCTATTTCTCGCTACTGTGGTGATAACCTCACATCTCAAACCGTTCTCTTCAAAGTATCCAGTGCACTCGTTTATTAGACTTTTTGAATCTGTATCGGTTATAGCAAATATCGCGGGTCCTGTAGAACTCATGCCTGCAGCGGGAGTGAACTCCCTTATAACTTCCAGAGCATTCCAGATTAAATTACCATACTGATTGATTTCTTCTTTTTTGAATCCGAGATGCTGGATTCTCCAGAGCGCTTCTCCAAAGTCCTCCAGACTTTCCTCGATCACAGATGGTATAAGTTTCATCAGAATAAAATGGGAAATTTCTCTGACATCCTCAATAGGGACAGGACACAACTTCTCAAATAAACTTATTTCATTTTTACCCGAAAAACCACTCATTTCCGGGATTATCAAAACTATTTTCCAGTCGGGAAATTCATGTCTTGAGATGATTGGTGGAGGTCTGGCACTGCTTGCAGACGATGGCAAAAAATGGCTTTTTTCCCTGACAGAGTGTCCACCATCTACAATAAACCCACCCATCTCGAATGCAGCAACACCTATGCCTGAAGTGCCACCCCTGCCTGCTATTTTTGCGATCTCCCTGATAGAGAGATTCAGGTTAAACAATCTGTTGTATACCTCTCCTACAGATAGTGAAATCTGAGTACCACTGCCCAGCCCAACATGATTTTGAAAATCTGACAGCACATTTATCAGAGCATTTTTTCCCGCAAATCCACTCAGGAGGTTGGAGACATGTCTGAACCTTTCGAGGTTTATCATTTCGCCTCTCACCTCAGGATAGTTGTCTGACTCGATTCCAGAAATTTCAATATACGGTTCATTGAGTGAGATTCCCACTCCACCATCTATTCTCCCAATTTCTCCGTTTAAGTCAATAAGGGTGAGGTGTAATCTTGAAGGAGTTCTTACTTTAATCCGCATCTCTGAAGGTTAAAATGAAATTATTTAAGAAATTTTCCCGGAATGGTTCAGGATTTCTGATGATTATCATTAGCCAAAATTATAAAGTGATTTATAAAATGAAATCAGGTATGTATAGGGTGAGGTGGAAATAGTGATAAAGTGCAATATATGTGGCTCGAACCTGCTGGAATCCGGCATGGGGGGTTTCTGGCATTACTATAGATGCCCTGAAGGTTGTGACTTCGAATTTCCATTTTACATAAAGCTTGTGAACTGGTTTGAAGAATCTCTCATGTTAATAATATTGCTCTTTATTGCTCTGATTTTATCTCCATTAATCGTATTCGGGAAAATAAGGCAGCAGTACTTCAGAATGGTTTATCAATTTAACATATAAAATTAAAGCTAAATTAGAAGCATCTATTATGAGATATTTACATTTACATATTGAAAAAGTATATATTAAATATTTAACATAAATTTATTATGGAGACTGCCCGAATAATAGCCGGGATAATTGGACTTATTGTTGTTTTAGTCATATCCCGTAAACTTAACCGCAGGTATGAAAAAATTAAAAGCAGTAAACAAATTCTGAATATCAAATTAAACAAAACGGTACAGTTATTGAACTACCACAAACACAGGATGGCATCTCCATGCGCCAATGAGAAAAAAGTAATGCTGAGGGCAGACTCCCTCGAGAAACTGATGCAGGATGCCGACTTCCAGTTTGATGAGCGGACAAAATACATGATCTCAAAGATAGTGAAAGAACTTAAAACATTTGCGGAGATAAAACTCGGACAGATGGATAAGGCAGATTTTGACCGTCGTATAGATAATATTATTGATTTATAGTATTTGACATAACTTACTTAACCAAAATTCAAAAATTCCTTAACCCACTTCTCCGCAAAACTGATTCTCTGAGCTAGCTGGTAAAAACTACTG
>MTMJ01000041.1 GCA_002010045.1 Archaeoglobus sp. JdFR-22
TTTTCTAAAAGCACGTTTTGGGAGTTGTTAGATGAAAATATTGGATTGTTATCGTGGTTGTTTGGTATTATTCTGAAAGGTGATATTAGTAGACCCTAAATATATTCAAACTCCAAGATTCGGATGCTGCTTGGATGCAATAAATGTTGATATTATTACTAATCCATCGTTTTTGTCATAAATTTCGTAAATTCTACAAAAAACAGGGTGATGAGTGCTACAGACAGTGGAATAATCCAGTCTTTCAAGCTTAAGGTTGCAAGCTCAAAAATTTTCTGAAGGAATGGTATATACATAACACTCAATGTCAGCAGAAACGTGCACGTTACACCTACAATAAGCAATCTGTTTGTTAAAATTCCAGCTTTTATTATTGACTCGTCGAGGGATCTGAAGGAGAATGGAACAAACAGTATCATACTTATAATGGTGGCAAATGTTAATGTTCTCGCTTTTTCAATGTTAATTGTTGCATTTGAGAGAAAAACGAAAAAAGACGCTGTAGCCATAAACACCGCTACACAGACTATCAGAACCAGATTTCTTTTCTTCAGAATTTTTTCTCCCAGTTTCCTTGGCTGTCTGGTCATAATCCCTTTCCCTGGCGAATCAAGTCCCAGACCTATTGAGGGCATTATCTCATCAAAGGTGTTTATAAACAGAATTTGCAGTGCAAGCAATGGCAGAAATTCAAAACCCAGCAGGACAATACCGAGAAGTATAAGAATCACCTCAGTAAAATTCCTTGAAATCAGGTAGCAAGTAAATTTCTCTATGTTATCATAAATTGTTCTTCCCTGCCTTACAGCCTCAACAATAGTTGCGAAGTTGTCGTCCTGCAAAATCATGTCGGAGGTTTCCTTAGCTACATCTGTACCCTTAACGCCCATTGCTATTCCAACATCAGCCTTTTTTAATGCTGGAGCATCATTAACTCCATCACCAGTCATCGCAACAACATGCCCTTTATTTTTCAACGCCCTGACAATTTTCAATTTCTGCTCCGGCATTGTTCTTGCGTAGATGACTATATCCTCAACAACACTCTCAAGCTCTTCATCGTTGAGTTCATCCAGCTCACTTCCAGTTATAATTTCGTCTTTGACTATTCTTCTCAGTTTATCATTCAATTTGTCGTTCTCAAATTTGTTTACAGTTAAGTTAACCTTCTCTGCAACGGCTCTTGCAGTCTGTGGGTTATCTCCGGTTATCATCGCTACCTTTATTCCTGCATTTCTGCATGCAGCTATAGCATCCTTAACTTCTTCTCTCGGCGGGTCGATCATTCCAGCAAGTCCAAGAAAGATCAGATCCTCTTCAATATCCTCTGATGCGGTCTTGTATGCAATACCGAGCACTCTCAGGGCAGAATTTGAAAGATTTTTATTCACGTCCAGTATCCTTTCCATTTCTTCTTTCTCAAGTTTTAATATCTTCCCATTCTTCTGCACATACCTGCATCTCTGCAAAACAACCTCAGGAGCGCCCTTGATAAATGCTATTCTCTCACTATTTTTTTCATGCAGTGTTGTCATCATCTTCCTTTCGGGGGTGAAAATTATTTCCTTCACTCTTCTGTATTCTTTTTCCAGATTATCTTTCCATAAATCCGCTTTTGCTGCTGCAACCGCTAAGGCAATTTCTGTGGGGTCCCCAATCACTTCTTTTCCAATACTTGCATTATTACAGAGGACTGCAGCCTTCAATAATAGAATCAAGTCTTCTTCATCATTAATATCAATTTTTTTGCCGTTAAAGAGAAATTCTCCATTCAGTTCATAGCCTATACCAGTTACATTGAAAATTTTATCATTAACAAATATTTTTTCCACTGTCATCTCATTCTTTGTTATTGTTCCTGTTTTATCAGTACAGATTACAGTTACACTGCCAAGAGCTTCAACTCCAAGCATCTTTCTGACTATGGCTTTGTGTCTTGCCATCCTGTGCATGCCAAGAGATAGTGTGAGTGTCAGTGTCAGTGGCAAACCTTCCGGGACTGATGCTACAGCTAAAGCTAAAGCGACCACAAGTATTTCCGTTACAGGTGCCCCCTTCAAAGTTCCGATTGCAAAAACAGTCGTGCAAGCGATAAAAGCAACTACAGCAAGTTTTTTCGCAAGCTGCTCAATTTTAATCTGAAGTGGAGTTTTTTTCTCTACTTCCTGAATAATGCCTGCAATCTCCCCAATTTTAGTTCGCATTCCTGTTGCTGTAACCAGAGCCTTGCATTTTCCATAAACAATTGTCGTTCCAGCAAAGATTAATTCTCCTTCAGATTTTTTAACTGCTTTGCTCTCTCCAGTCAGAGCAGACTCATCTACTTTCAAACTCCCTTCTAAAACCTTCGCATCTGCGGGAATTTTATCTCCAACCTCAAGTATCAGGATATCTTCAGGCACCACTTCCCTTGTGGGAATTTTTCTTATTCTGCCATCTCTTATCGCTGTAGTTTCAGGCATAATAATTTCCTTCAAAGCATGTATCGCCTTCTCTGCCTTGTATTCCTGAATAAATCCCAGAAATATGATGAAGCATGTAATGGCTACAATAACAAAAAAGTTTATGATTTCGTCAATAAATAAAGAAATTACAGCTGCGCCAATAAGCACCCAGACAATAAAGTTAGTAAACTGCCGGAATAAAATTTTCAACGATGATGTTTTCTTCTCTTCCAATTCATTGTACCCGTATTTTTCAAGTCTTTTTATTGCTTCTTTTTCTGATAAACCCTTTTCCACATTACTCATTACACACCTTCAATTATTATTGTTAACTGATTGTCCAGTTTCAGGGATGCACTTCATTTTCCTTTCATTTTCAGAACAACCAAAACAATTTTCTAATTAAGTACCAATCTGAACTGTGTCACTCTGTGCAAGATGCAAGGGAAACCTGCTCTGCGGGAGAATAAAATGTCCGCTACTCGAAAAATTCAGATTTCTGACACCATTCTCAGACGTTGAGGGGCAGATTGAGAAACCAACCCCACCGTCGGTGTTTGTTGGTAGAATAGGTTATCCCAAGGTTTATGTCGGTCCTCTGCTGACCATGTCGCCCTATCCAGAACCAGAACTCTCCGACTCGCCCTGGTTATGGGAAGGTAGTATAGAAAGTGTGATTAAAATCCGTTCATCTCTTCTGAGGGGGATGAAAAGAGTTGATGTTCAGGGTGAGGACAGGTATTTACTGGACTTGCGGGAGGCTGCTGCATCAACAGATTATGTGTCTCTCGAAACTGAGGTTATGAAAGTAATAAAAAGACCGGTTTTTGATGATGTTATGCAGCCAATGGGAGTATCAGCAAGAATAGAAAATCTCAGGATAACTGAGAATCCTAAAATTCCTCAAAGAGTGGAGAAGGTTCATTATGATGATTTAAAGGCTGTAAATGCCTTAAAACACCTTTTTGACAGAGGATTCAATACGTACTATTTGCAGAGAATATTCTCAGTTGGAATGCTCGGTGAAATGAATAAAAGGAGACTTGTTCCAACGAGATGGAGCATAACTGCTGTACACGACATACTTGGAGAAGAATTGAAAAAAGAGATTTCAGATTTTAACTCAGTTAATGAATATCTCCTTTTCAGTTTTGAGCATTTCGGAAATCATTTTGAGGTGATTTTTTCCCCGGGTAACTTTTCATTTGAGCTTATTGAAATCTGGACAAAGAAGAGTTTCTGGAACCCTGAATCAACATGGGTTGGTTACGATAGAGAAGATGTCACGAAAAAGAAAGGCTACTCCACGCTTGGTGGAGGTTATTATGCTGCAAGACTTCCAGTTCTGGAATATATGGCAGAAATACGCAGAAAATCTGCGGTTACTGTAATCAGGGAAATCAATCCAGAATATTATGCTCCCCTTGGTGTATGGGTTGTTGAGGAGGGTGTGAGGAAAGCACTGGCAGAACCTCAGGTTTTTGACTCCTTTGATGCGGCACTGTTTCATGCATCACTGTCAATAAAAACAAGAAGAGAAAAATGGATAAATAAACTCAAATCAGGTTATCAGGCATCGCTTGTTGAATTCACCTGACGATTCATTAGAGTTCAAGTATTGAATTCATTTCTTCAGCTTTTTCCTTCAAAATCTCAAGACCTTTCTTTATTATAGTTCTTACTGGCAGTGTACCCACACTCTCGACAGTAAAGAGGAAATCTCCTGTCTCTTCCACGCTGATAGCCCTATCATGGCAAATTTTTACACATTCCATGCACATTGTACATTCCATATTATCTCTGACGATAACTTTCTCGTTCTGCTCTTCAAGGACGTTTCTGGCACATGAATCGATACAATCTCCGCAATTCGTACACCTGCCTGCATCAATGGTTATTTCAGGAACGATTCTGTAGCCGCAGACCGAAACAGGTTGAAACTTTGCATGCTCTTTCCCGGTGCCGAGCCGAGCCACAGCTTCAATCATCAATTGCTGCCCCTCATAAAGCTCAATAACCGGGATGTTGTCATAAACAGGGGCAATTTCAGGGTCATCTGAGGTGAAATCTCCTGAATACACAGTTCTCCTGCCCTCAATATTCAGTCTGAATGAAATCTGACAGTTCGGGCAGCCTTCGCCCTCACATACACATTTATCCGGCATGTTGAACTTATCTAAATCAGTCTTTATCGGAATTAAGCCTATTCTGTGGGCAAGATTCTCATCATAAAGATAGGAAGTATTGAGATAAAAATCAACGTAATCTACCGCAATAGATGGAACAAGATTTTTCATTGCTCTCCTGAGGGAGTTAATCAGCGCTATATTAGCGTCTGAAATTATAAATCTGGCTTTTAATTCATTCTCATCCAGAAAATCAATTCTCATCATTCAACCTCAATCCTGAGAATTAAACCCTTCTACCCCTCTTTCCACCCGGAGGTCTTGTTCCGTCATGTGGGATTGGGGTGACATCCTCTATTCTCCCAATCTTTAAGCCAGCTCTTGCCAGAGCTCGTATTGCAGCCTGAGTCCCCGGTCCGGGAGCTGTACTTCTATTTCCACCGGGTGCCCTTACCTTGATATGCACACCTTCTATACCTTTCTCTTTTGCAGTCTCAGCCGCTCGTATTGCAGCCTGCATCGCTGTATATGGATTTCCCTCATCTCGGGCTGCTTTAACAACCATCCCACCACTTATTCTCACGATCGTCTCGCTACCCGTAATATCTGTTATTGTGATGATTGTATTATTGAAAGATGAAAATATGTGCGCAATACCCCATTTCCCCTTCTTCTCTGGCATTATGCCTCACCTCTTACAATTCCTCTATCTTTGAATGGGGAGCTTTTGTAATAAGAAATTCCACTCTCTTCACTCTTTTTTACAATATAACCGGGTACTGTTACTCTTCTCCCCTCAATTGCGATGTGTCCGTGAACTATCATCTGCCTTGCCTCTCTCAGCGTATTTGATAAACCCTGCCTGTAAACAATGGTCTGCAGTCTCCTCTCGAGGAAGCTATCGACTGAGAGGTTCAGTATATCATCAAGAGTGGCATTTTCAGGTAAAATTCCAGTTTTTATCAGTTTTTTGATAACCATCTGGGCTTTTGCTTTTGCATAATCTCCTTCTTTACCCGGAAGATTGATTTTTGCAAGAAGGTCTCTTGCAACACGCCTGTACTTCCTCAGAATATTTTGGGACCTCCAGAGCTCTCTCTTATTCCTCAAACCATATTTAACAATTTCCTGTGCCTCTCTTTCAAGCCTTGTCCTGTCCCATGGTCTCATGGGAGTTACAAATTTTCTTCTGTGTCTTTTAGGGTCGCCCATAATGTCACCTCTTTCTTCTTATAACACCCACAGTTCTGCCTTTTCTGCCTGTTGATCTCGTCCTCTGTCCTCTAACTTTCTTTCCTCTTGCGTGTCTGATACCCCTATAGGATTTCATTCTTATAAGTCTCTCGACATCCACCATACGGGCAAAATCCACATCTTTACTGAGGATGTGCATTTTTTCTCCAGAGTATATATCATTTCTTCTGTTCAACATCCAGTCTGGTTGCTGTTCAATATTCTCCTCGATGAACTCCTTCAATTTGTTGATTGAATCGTCATCAAGATATCCGAGTTTCTGATTCGGGTCGATTTCAAGGACATTGGTGATTGCTCTTGCCATCCTGAGGCCTATTCCCTTAACTCCTGTTAACGCATATATGACACTCTTATTTCCACTTAAATCAGCATCGGCAATTCTGATTATATGTTTAAATTCATCAGCTTCACTCATCGAAGTGGGAAAAAGAGAAGGATATTTAAAAGTTATCCATATATATCGAAGATGCCACACAGTCTTTATAACGGCAGATGCGTTATTTTTATCTTAAAAACATCTGCACGGTTTTATCTGTCGGATTAATAATTTTTTTTCTTCCTTTTTTAACAACGGAGATGTATCCAGATGATGCCAGAGTCTTTATTTTCTTCCTTACTGTCGGTTTGCTTAATCCTGTTTTTTTCCCAAGTTCAGTAAATGATACCTCCTCTCCCCCATAATTAAGCCTGAAAATAGTCTTCAATAATTCGTACAGTTCATCTGTGAGTTCTTTTCTTGATACTGAATGGACATCCAGACATTCTTTCTCAATCATTCTGAGCTGGCGTTTGCTTAATAAAGACACATCAATCGATAGTAAGATTATATGGCTTGAAAAATATGAAATATCATTCAGTCTCTGAATAAATTTCAGAGTGTCTTTAAATCCATTTTTGGATAGCAGGTAGTCAAGTCTATCAATTAAAATTGCACTTTTATGAGGAATATTTTTAATTCTTACAATGATTTCATCAAAATGTGGTGGGATTATACTTTCTTCTCCCTTAACACCCATCCATAAAAATTTAAAATCACGTTTTAATTCTGTCTTGCAATTCCGATTCAGGTGTTCTTGATATAATAACGCCATCATATCCGACAGATAAAAGATCTCTGAAAGCCTCAATCGATATCTCAGAATTGTATTCTTTGACGAGATAGACTCTACCTTCTTCAAGTCTGTACTTCATTATTTTCTTCCTGATATCTTCTTCGACCTTTTTACGTTCAGTAATGTCTCTGAAGACACAGGCATAACCTGTTTCATTCCCGGAAGAATCTCTCAGCACAGAGGCACTCAATTCAGTGTTAATAACGTTCCCATCTTTTCTGATTAAATCCAGTTCCACTCTTCCTACCTCTCCTCTCCCGATCATTTCTTTCAAAATTTTACTTGCCTTTCTCAGGTGTTTTTTTGATATAAGAAAGTCGAAAGGATTTCTCCCCAGCAGTTCTTCTTTACTCTCATAACCCAGTATTTTAATACATGATTCGTTAACATCGAGTATATTGATTTCGAGGTCGAGAACACATATACCATCAACAACTGAATTGTATATAATTCGCAACTTTTCCTCGCTCTTCTTGAGATTATCCTCAATCATTTTGCGTTCGGTAATATCACGGGACACTCCAAGAAGCCCAATAACCTCTCCGTCTCTATAAATTGGTTTTGTATTCACTTCCACAAACACCAGGGAACCATCCCGTCTTCTATATTCAAGCTCATAAGGGGGCAGGGCTTCACCACTTTTTACTTTTTCGAAGTTATCTTTTACAAGTTTGTGGTGCTTTGGATGGACAACATCAAGAAAATGCATTTTTTTAAATTCTTCAAGAGAAAATCCTGATCTGTCCTCAATTATCTTGTTAACATACATGAAATATCCCGTTTTGTCAACGATGAAAATTCCATCTTTTATGTTTTCAATAAGCAGTTTGTAATTTTTTTCGATATTAAGCATTTCTTCCTGAGTTTTTCCTACTCTCTGCCCGTGAGCACCTTTCGTTGCCGATACCTCCTTTCATCTTTCAGGGATAGTTGTCATCAGGTATGTTATCAAGTTTATCATTTCCTGGTGTATCTTTGAGCATATCTATTTATTTCGCTAAAATCAAAAATATGAGAAATGTATCTACATTGTAAGACAAAAATCATAAATATGTCTTTGAGAGTTAATACATTATGGACATCCTGGAGGAGGTAATAGCTGAATTCCATAAACTTGGTCTGCCAGAAGTGGAAGAGAGAGAACTCAAATTACCCGTTGTCAACAAGGCGATAACTGTAATCGGACTCAGAAGGGTTGGAAAAACTTACCTCCTCTACCAGACAATTCAGAAATTGCTGAAAGAAGGTTTAAGGCTTGAAAACATCTTTTATGTGAATTTTGAAGACAACCGTCTGGAGAGAGCCTCTCTAAATTTATCAAAGATAGTTGAGCTTTACAAAAAATACAATCCCGAATTAAAAACAATGTATCTGTTCTTTGATGAGATTCAAAATGTGAACGGATGGGAAAAGTTTGTTAGAAGATTACTTGAACGCAGAGATGTCAGAATTTTTATAACTGGTTCATCTTCAAAGCTTTTAAGCAGGGAAATAGCAACCGCGTTGCGAGGAAGAAGTTTGAGCTTCAGACTGTTTCCCTTATCATTCAAGGAATTTTTGATGTTCAAGGGCTTTAAAGCTGAGGAACCATTCATTGAAGATGAAAGAGGAGTAATACTGAGACATCTTGATGAATATCTGCAATTTGGTGGTTTTCCGGAGATAGTTAATTACGATGTGCTTCTGAAACTGAGAACTCTTCGCGAATATCTGGATATGATTGTTTACAGAGATCTTGTGGACAGGTATGGTATTGAAAAGATTTCAGTCATGAAAAGCCTTATTAGACTCTTAGTGAAGAGCTTCTCCCGCAGAGTTTCGATAAGGAGTCTCTACAATTCGCTATCTTCAGGAATGGCTTTGAGCAAAAATACAGTTTACGAGTACTTCTCATACCTTGAGGACGTGGGCTTTGTTTTACCGGTTAAGAGATTCAGTTTCAGCGAGAAAGAATTGATGAGGGGGATTTCCAAGATGTATGTAGTTGATACTGGTTTTCCCACGATATTTGGTTTAAAAGATTCGGGATACAGAATGGAGAACGCAGTTGCCATTGAGCTTTTAAGGAGAAAGCATTATCTCAATCCGCTTTTGAACGTCTATTACTGGAGTGACAGACAGCAAAAAGAAGTTGATTTTGTTGTTACAGAAGGTTTGGAGGTAAGGAAGTTAATTCAGGTATGTTATGACATAGAAGAGCTGAACATAAAGAAGAGGGAGGTTAATGCACTACTGAAAGCATCAAAAGAAATTGAATGCAGTAACCTTCAGGTTATCACATGGGATTATGAGAGTATTGAGGATGTAAAAGGAAAGAAGATAGAGTTTATACCGCTCTGGAGATGGCTTTTCAGACCATTTTGAGTTTTTCGAATTTTTTATAAAGTGTAGTTAATCAATTTGTTGCATAATTATGATTTCTACACGTTATTGCTCTCTGTTTTTTGGTGGGGGCAATAAGCTATACAAATGCGAGCAATACAGTGAGGTTGAGTGGTGAATTGGATAATGAAAACTGGTAGCAGGCAAAAAGCCGGAAGAAGTCATAGGAATGAAGTGCTATCAGCTGTTTAAGACAGAGCACTGTCAGACTGATGAATGCAGATGTTATCAGGCAATGAAGTTTAAAGAAACCAGAAATGGTGAAACTGTTGCCAGACCAATGAATAGGGAAATACCGATAATGTACACGGCAACACCCTTGTTGAATGAAAAAGGTGAAGTCATGGGAGCTGTAGAATATGTGGTTGACCTGACAGAAATCAAAAAGAAGGAGAAAGAAATTCAGGAGTGCTAAAAATGAGGAATAAACTGCGAATTGCTTGTGATTCCCGAGCTGGAGAAGTTGATGGTAGCTGTGGAGAACCTTGAATGATTAAATTTAAATTTCACATCCACAACCATTAATTATGAAAGCTGTAATTATGGCGGGAGGTTACGCCACCAGACTCTGGCCCATAACAAAATCCAAGTCAAAACCTTTGCTTCCTGTAGGGAAGAAGAGAATTATTGACCATATTTATGACAAAATAATTCAATTTAAAATTCCTGTAATTGTTTCAACAAATAGAAGATTTGAGGAGGATTTCTCAGAATGGATTTCTGGAAAAGATGCTGAACTTGTCATTGAAGAAACTAAAAAAGAAGAGGAGAAACTCGGTGCAGTAAGAGCACTGCTAATGGTTGCAAAAAAAGTGAATGACGAAATGTTGATTCTCGCAGGAGATAATCTGTTCTCTTTCCAGCTTGATGGACTTTTAGGATACTATAAAAAACATAAAACCGCCGTGACAGCCCTTTTTGATGTTGGCAACCCTGAACTGGCTAAAAGATATGGAGTTGCTGAGCTGAATGGTGACAGGATTTTGAATTTCGTTGAAAAACCGGAAAAACCATCCTCGACGCTTGTGGGTGTTGGAATTTATGTTTTTCCCAGAAAAGTTACTGGAATCCTCGAAGAGTATGTCGGAACAAATCCTAAGAGTGATAATCTTGGAGATTTTCTCAGTTATTTATGTCAGAATGAAGAGGTAAGGGGGTACACGTTTGACAATGGCAACTGGTATGATGTCGGAAATCCGGATTCGTATATAGATGCTTTCAAAATTTTTATGGAGCACAGTTTATCAGAGAAGGCAAATATTGATTCACTGTCAAAGATTATTCAGCCTGTTACAATCGAAACAGGGACAAAAATTATCGGAAGGTCGATAATAGGGCCTTTTGCCTACATCGGAAAGAACTGTGTTATCGAAAACTCTGACGTCAGCGATACAGTAGTTTTTGATGAAGTTGTTCTGAGAAAGGTCAAGATGTGGAGAAGTATTGTTGATGAATGCTGTGAAATCAGAAATCTGGAGTTAAACAGCTCGATTATAGGAGGGCATGCTAAAATTCAGAGGGGAGAATGATTCTGAAGATTAAAAATGAGAATAGCAATAATAGACGGTTATGTGGATGAACCTTCCTGCCTTGGTGTTCCTCCTTTTATCTCCCCATACCCCCGATACATTTACGGGATGCTGAAATCCTTTAAACTTAATGCCAGATACATTACTGTCGACGAACTCAGAAGCAATCCTAAGCTTCAGAAGGATATTTCAGAATTCAACCTTTTAATAATAATTGCAGGTGCAATCGTTCCGGGAAAGTATCTGAGAGCAAAGCCAATGAGTATGGATGAAATCCGATTTTTACCGCATAAAACCGAGAAAGTTATTGTTGGGCCCGTATCTCTCGAAGTGACGAAAAACATCAAAAACAGCACAGTACTTGGATTTCCGTTTGAGTGTGAGCTTCATGATTTCCTTAAAAAATTTCTGAAATATGATGCACGATTCTCACTCGATGATTTCGCTGTTCTCGGAGCAGAGGTTGTCAGAAAGCATCCTGATTTTCCCGGTATTATATGCGAAATTGAAACTTATAGAGGGTGTTACTGGAGGAAATGTTCATTCTGTATGGAGAGAATACATGGAGAACCAGTAATGAGAAGCCCTAAAAATGTTTTGAGGGAGATTGAGGCACTTTATTGTTGGGGAGTAAGACACTTCAGAATTGGGAGACAAACAGACTTTTTTACATACATGGCAGACTTCTCGAGGGAAATTCCCGAGCCAAATCCCGAATTTATGCTCAATTTTCACAGAGAAATCTGGAGAAGGTGTCCAAAAATCAAAACTCTTCATCTCGATAATGTAAACCCGAAAACAATCTCAGAGTATCCCGAGGAGTCGAGAAAGATTATAAAAACAATCGTTCTTTACCAGACTCCCGGAAATGTTGCTGCGATGGGTCTCGAAAGTGCTGATGAGGGCGTTATAAGAAAAAACAGTCTTGCTGCACTGCCCGAGGAAGTATTTTTTGCAATTGAAGAAATTAACGTATATGGAAGATGTGCAGGTTATAACGGACTCCCATATTTTTTACCCGGATTGAACTTTGTGATAGGTTTGAAAGGAGAGAAGAGGGAAACATTTGATAAAAATTTTAACTTCTTGAAGAGAATTCTTGAGAGTGGATTGCTGTTGAGAAGAACGAATATCCGCCAGGTAAAAATCTTAAAAGGAAGTGCTATGGAGAACTACAGGATTAAGAAGAGCGGGAGAAGATTTAATGAGTTTAAAAAGAGAGTCAGACAGGAAATAGACCATATAATGTTGAGAAAAATAGCCCCGATTGGAAGAAAATTGACTGATTTGCAGTGTGAGCTTCATAAAGGTAAGGTAACATTTGCAAGGCAGCTAACAACTTACCCGCTTCTCGTGGGCATCATCGGACGCTACAAAATCAGACAATTTCTGGATGTGAGAGTGATAGGACATGGAAAACGGTCAATTACTGCTCTAGAATACCCGATCGACATTAACACGGCTGAAATCAACCAGATTGGAAGTATCCCCGGAATCGGGAAGAGAACATCCTCAATGATTATTGCGAGCAGGCCATTCACGGACGGAGATATTGAAAAATTGATTAAAGAACCTGGATTACGAATTTTTTTCACAGCAAATTGAGGGGGGTTTGCGAAATGGGGTAAGAGAGTGATTGTGGTAGACTTAATTTTTATACTCAATCTCCACAGGAAGTCATGGGCTTTTATAATTACAAAGGAAAAAAAATTCGTTCATAGTCAAAATAAATTATTTGCTGATTAAATAAAATCATCTTTGCCGTCTATTCTTGATTATCTTAATAAAATTAGTCCAATCGTAAAGTTATTAAAGGTGAAGGTTTCATTACGACATGTTTCATCATAACGGCTAAAGAAGTTTAAAACCTCTAAAAGGACAGGTGGTGTTATGGAGAATGTAAGAAACATATTTGAAACAATGCTGACCTCACCAGTAATTTTTCGAAACAGGGATGTTTTGAGGCACTCCTATACTCCTGAATATCTCCCGCACAGAAAGAATGAAATCGAAGCTCTTGCTTCAATACTTGTACCAGCCTTGAAAGGCGAAACGCCCTCGAATGCATTGATATATGGTAAAACGGGTACTGGAAAAACCGCTACTGTCAATTTTGTTGGAAACCAGCTTGAGGCAATAAGCAGAAAAATGAATGTCATCTGCTTTGTGCATTACCTGAATTGCGAGTTGATAGACACGCAGTACCGGGTTCTTGCAACGCTGGCAAAAATTCTTGGAAAGAATGTGCCAATGACTGGATGGCCCACGGATCAGGTTTATGAGGAAGTCAGAAAGTCAATTGATGAGAGAAACCAGAGCATAATTATCGTACTTGATGAAATTGACAAACTCGTGAGGAAAGGAGATGAGGTTCTTTACAACCTCTCAAGAATAAATTCAGAACTGAATAACGCAAGGGTGAGTATAATAGGAATATCGAATGATTTGAAGTTCAAAAATTTTCTTGACCCGAGGGTAATAAGTTCTTTGAGTGAAGAAGAATTGATATTTCCGCCATATAACGCAGAGCAGTTACAGGACATACTCCAGCAGAGGGCTGAACTTGCTTTCAATGACGATGTACTTGATAGTGAGGTTATTCCATTCTGTGCTGCGCTTGCAGCTCAGGAGCATGGGGATGCGAGAAAGGCTCTTGATTTACTCAGAGTAAGTGGAGAGATTGCTGAAAAAGAGAATTCAGAATTCGTTACATTGGAACACGTCAGAAAAGCTGTTAAAAAGATTGAAATGGATCACATTCTCGAAGCAGTTCGAATGCTACCAACGCAAAACAAAATTCTGCTATTCGGAATGGTGCTCTTATCTGAGGCAGGTTTCAAGAAATTTACTACTGGAGAGATATTTACAGTCTACAAATCCCTGTGCAAGAGAGTGGGAGTGGATGTTTTAACGCAGAGGAGAATCAGTGATTTGATTTCAGAGCTTGACATGATGGGCATAATCAATTCGATAATAATCTCTAAAGGAAGATATGGTAGAACAAGGGAAATCAAGCTTGATGTGCCAAATGACCCAGTAAAAGAAGCTCTATTGGAGGATTACAGGCTTGAAGCTCTCGCATCCGCTGAGAAGAACATAAGAAACGTTGCCTCTCTCGATATATTCGAATACACATAATTCACCTGATTTTTAATTTTTGCACTCCACATCGATTTTTAAAATGTCTTACATCAATCCCGCCACATTTAAGGAAGAATTGCAAAAAAAATTAATACTGGAATTAAATTTAGTTGGGAAGAAATGTTATTCAGAGATAAATATAGGGATACAAATCTTGATGAAAAAAGAAATAGAATGGCAAAAATTTTGAGAGATGAGCTAAATCTAAGTCCTGAGGTTTTTGAGGCGATTAAAAAAGTCCCACGTCATGAATTTGTACCTTATGAACACATAGGAGATGCTTACAGCGACATACCTCTTCCTATCGGGGAAGCTCAGACAATAAGTGCCCCACATATGGTTGCAATCATGTGTGAACTTCTCAATCTTGGAAAAGGTATGAAAGTGCTGGAGGTGGGGGGAGGGAGCGGCTATCATGCTGCCGTTGTCTCGGAAATCATAGGTGATGAAGGATTGATTATTGCTGTCGAAAGAAGGGAAGAACTGGCTAAAAGAGCTGATGAAATACTGAAAAGACTTGGTTACAGGAATATAAGAATAGTCATTGGAGACGGCAGCAAGGGTTTTCCTTTAGAAGCGCCTTACGACAGGATTTACGTAACTGCTTCAGCCCCGGATATCCCGAAACCTCTTCTCATTCAACTGAAGAATGGAGGTAAGATGATCATTCCTGTTGGAGAGTATTCCCAATACCTTTATATCGTTGAGAAGGATGAATACGGAAGAATTAAAAAAACAAACTGGGGTGGAGTGAGATTCGTTCAGCTTATAGGTGAATATGGTTTCAAGTGATTCCACATTGTAAAAAATTTAGTGTCAAGCCGATTCACGAAAATATTTTATAACGTTCCGCCAAATAGCGCTAAGGCATCCAATGAGATTATATAAAATCCAGAATCGTTGGTTAGCAAGAACTTAGTATGATATCGCAGCAAAAAGTTTATATCTGCATTGCCGTCTTGAATCAAAGTCAACATCGAAGTTCACCCGGCTTTGTAACATTAATCAAATGGATTAATGAGTTCAAAGGGCTCGTAGCTCAGCCAGGGAGAGCAACGGGCTTTTAACCCGTTGGTCGCGGGTTCAAATCCCGTCGAGCCCGCCTCAACTCTGACATGAAACCGCGAAAGTGGATGAATGAAAGAAAAAATGTATCATTTCAGGTGAAAAAATGAGTAAGGTTAGCTTGCAGAATCATATACTGGTTCCGGTACATGAGGTATTGAAAAAAGATGAAGGTGAAGAACTTTTGAAGACCTTGGATATCGATAAAGAGCAATTACCAAAAATTAAAGTTGATGACCCTGTTGCCAAGGAAATCGGGGCAAAGATTGGCGATATAGTACGAATCATAAGGGAAAGTCCAACAGCCGGAAAGTCGGTGGTATATAGGCTTGTTGTATAATATGAATGAAATGGAAAAGATAGGAGTGGATGAAGGAATTTTATTAGATTGTATTTTGGCTGGTAGGAGGTTTTGATATGCTGGATAGAAGAACTCTTGCGAGAAGTTATTTTGCACATGAAAGGCTTGTGAAGCACCAGATAGACTCATTTAACAGATTTATTGATGAGGGACTGCAGAGGGTCATTAATGAACAGAAAAAAATTGAACTTGACATTCAGGATACCTACGTAAAACTTGGAAGAATCTGGGTAGAAAGACCACTTGTTAAAGAGGCTGATGGGAGCAGGATACCATTGTATCCTGCAATGGCAAGACTCAGAAATTTAACGTATGCAGCACCGATTTACCTGCAGGCAATTGTCGTTGATGAGGGAAGTGAGCTTGATGAAGAGATTGTGGAAATCGGAATGCTGCCTGTTATGTTAAAGTCCAAGGTATGTAATATTGTTGACGTTGACGATGTGACGAGAATTGGAGAAGACCCTGTTGACCCGGGTGGATACTTCATTGTTAATGGAACTGAGAGGGCATTAATGACACTTGAGGATCTTGCTCCAAACAAAATCCTCCTCGAGAAAGAGGAAAGATACGGAGAGGAGACTGAAGTTGCGAAGGTTTTCAGTCAGAGGGCTGGCTACAGGGCTCTGGTTGTAGTTGAAAGGGGCAAAAATAACGTACTTGAAGTCTCTTTCCCTCAGATTCCAAGGAGTATCCCATTTGTCACGTTAATAAAAGCACTTGGAGTTGAAACGGATCAGGAGATAGTCGAAATAGTGAGTAAGAATCCTGAAATAATGAAATTTATGCTTGAGAATGTGGAAATTGCTGAAGTTGAGACACAAGAAGAAGCAATTGAAAATATTGGCAGAAAGGTAGCTCCGGGACAGAGTAAGGAGTACAGAATAAGCAGAGCAAATCAGGTTATTGACCAGTATTTCTTACCACATCTCGGAACAGATGCCGAATCGAGGAAGACGAAATCATTATTCCTTGCAAGAATGGCTGAAGCAGTTTTTGAGCTTGCTCTTGGCATCAGGATGGAAGATGATAAGGACCACTATGCCAATAAAAGATTGAAGCTTGCAGGCGACCTTATGGAAGAAATCTTCAGAGTAGCATTTCTGAGATTAATTAAAGATGTAAAATACCAGCTTGAACGAGCAAAAGTCAGAGGTAGAGTTCTCAAGATGTCAACTGCAGTCAGAAGTGATGTTCTTACAGACAGAATGATGCATCCGATGGCGACCGGTAACTGGGTAGGTGGTAGAACAGGTGTCTCCCNGCTTATAGACCGTCACAACTGTATTTCAGTTATTTCTCATTTAAGGAGGGTTATATCTCCATTGTCGCGTTCACAACCACATTTCGAAGCAAGAGACCTGCACCCAACCCAGTGGGGTAGAATCTGCCCTTCAGAGACTCCTGAAGGTCCTAACTGTGGGCTTGTCAAGAACTTTGCTCAGTATGCTGAAGTAAGTGTCGGAACAGATGAGGGTGAAGTCAGAGACATCTTGCAGAGTCTGGGTGTTGTGTCGATAAGAGGTGATTGAATCATGATTTCCAGTGAGATTTCTTCCCGACCCGCGAGAATTTATGTAAACGGAGATTTAATTGGTTTCCATGAAAATGGTGGAAAACTCGCCTATCAGATTAGAGAATTGAGGAGAAAGGGTAAAATCTCTCCTCAGGTGAATGTTGTATATTACTCAGACTCAAACGAGGTTAGGATTAATACGGATGCTGGAAGGGCAAGGAGACCCCTGATTGTTGTGAAGGAAGGAAAACCTCTGATAACCAACAGTCATATCGAGAAATTAAAGAGAGGAGAACTTGAAATCAACGACCTCATAAACCAGGGATTAATTGAATTCCTCGACTCAGAAGAGGAGGAAAATGCGATTGTTGCTGTAAATGCGGAGGAATTAGCAGCGGAGCATACACATCTTGAACTCGACCCATCACTCATAGTTGGAATATGCACTGGCTCTGTGCCATATCCGGAGCATAATGCAAGTCCGAGAAATACAATGGGTGCTGCAATGATAAAACAGGCGCTTGGTTTACCTTACGCCAATCTTGAATGGAGAGTGGATACAAGAGGACATCTTCTGCATTATATACAGAAACCAATTGTGAGATCTGACACACAGGTTGAAATCCAGTTTGATGAACGACCAGCTGGACAGAATTTTGTGGTGGCAGTGCTGAGTTATGAGGGGTACAATATTGAAGATGCGTTAATTTTCAATAAAGGAAGTATTGACAGAGGTCTGGGAAGGTCTCATTTCTTCAGAACGTATGAAACAGAAGAGATGAGATACCCTGGAGGTCAGGAAGACCGATTGGAGATACCCGGTGCAGATATCTCTGGATTCAGAGGTGCTGAAGCTTATTCTCAACTGGATGAGGATGGATTAATCTTTCCAGAAACTGATGTGGGCCCTGATGAGGTATTAATTGGAAAGACATCCCCTCCGAGATTTCTCGAAGAACCAACGGAGCTTGGAATCAGTCCCCAGAAGAGAAGAGAAACATCCATCACAATGCGGTCAAACGAAAAAGGCATAGTTGATTCAGTCTTTCTGATCCAGTCAGAGGGCGGCTCAAAGCTTACCAAGGTGAAAGTCAGAGACTTAAGAATTCCCGAACTTGGCGATAAGTTTGCATCACGACACGGTCAGAAGGGAGTGGTGGGGCTTATCGTGTCTGAAGAAGACATGCCATTCACCGAGACGGGAATCGTCCCTGATATAATTATCAATCCGCACGCAATTCCTTCAAGAATGACGGTCGGTCACGTTCTTGAAATGATTGGAGGTAAGGTCGGCTCTCTTGAAGGCAGAAGAATTGATGCCACTATATTCCATGGCGAAAAAGAGGAATCTCTGAGAAGTGCCCTCAAGAAACATGGATTTAACTACTCAGGCAAGGAAATTATGTATGATGGAATTACCGGAAAGCGTTACTCTGTTGATATATTCGTGGGCGTGATATATTACCAGAAGCTATACCACATGGCTTCAAGCAAGATTCATGCGAGGAGTAGAGGTCCAGTACAGGTTCTAACAAGGCAGCCGACCGAGGGGAGAGCCAGAAAAGGTGGCTTGAGATTTGGAGAGATGGAGAGAGATGTCCTGATTGGTCATGGTGCTGCCCTACTCCTGAAAGACAGGTTGCTGGAGGAGTCTGATAAAGTGGAAGTTTACGTATGTGAAACATGCGGGCACGTTGCCACTTATGATTACAGAAGAAATACTGCTTACTGCAACGTCTGTGATGATGAAAGCAATATTCACAGAGTTGAGATGAGTTATGCATTCAAATTACTGCTCGATGAGCTAAAATCAATGATGATTGCACCCCGGCTACTGCTCGGGGATAAAGCATGATTGAGGTGAGTTTATGATTCCAAAAAGAATAGATTCTTTGAAATTTGAAGTTTTAAGCCCGCAGGAAGTTCGAAGAATGAGTGTTACAAAAATTATAACTCCTGAAACATACGATGATGATGGTTTTCCCATTGAAGCGGGTTTAATGGACCCGAAACTTGGTGTTATTGACCCGGGTTTAAAATGTAAAACGTGCGGGGGGAAAGCTGGTGAGTGTCCCGGACATTTTGGACACATAGAGCTTGCTGCTCCCGTAAACCATCCCGGTTATGCAAAGCTAATTGGAAAATTGTTGAATGCTACGTGCAGAGAGTGTGGAAGGGTTCTCATCAAGGATGAAAGGCGGGACAAATTTATTGATGAGATTGAAAGAAGAAAGGAACTGGGTCAGGATTTTGAAGAGACCGTGAAAGAAGTATTCCGTATTACAAAAACAGCAAAGAAATGTCCTCACTGTGGAGAAGGTCAGATTGAGATAAAATTTGAGAAACCAACTTTTTTCTATGAGGGAGAACATCGCCTGACTCCAAAGGATGTGAGAGAGAGACTTGAGAAAATCTCAATAGATGATTTACCGGCTTTTGGAATGGACCCGAAGGCAGTCAGACCTGAATGGATGGTGCTGACTGTGTTACCCGTCCCACCTGTGACAGTCAGACCATCAATAATTCTCGAGACCGGGCAGAGGAGTGAAGATGACCTCACACATAAGCTTGTGGATATCATCCGAATTAATCAAAGATTTCTTGAAAATAAAGAAGCTGGAGCACCTCAATTGATTCTTGAAGACCTCTGGGAACTTCTACAATACCACGTAACCACATATATGGATAATGAAGTGAGTGGCATACCTCCTGCGAGACACAGGAGTGGAAGACCTTTAAAAACAATTGCCCAGAGATTGAAGGGAAAAGAAGGAAGATTTCGAGGCAGTCTTTCAGGTAAGAGAGTAAATTTCTCTGCTAGGGCTGTAATCTCTCCTGACCCGAATCTGAGCATTGGAGAGGTTGGCGTACCATCCTTTATCGCAGAAGAACTGACATATCCTTTATTTGTAACTGAGAAGAATATAGAGGAGGCAAGAGAGTATATTCTCAGAGATGAACATCCAAAAGCAAATTATGTTATAAGACCGGATGGAAAGAGAATCAGGGTAATGGATGCAAACAAGGAAGAACTTGCGGAGAAGCTTGAACCGGGAATGATAATTGAAAGGCAGATGATGGATGGAGATGTTGTGCTGTTCAACAGGCAGCCCTCACTTCACAGAATGAGTATCATGTCTCATTACGTCAGAGTTCTGCCATACAAAACTTTCAGGTTAAATCCTGCAGTATGCCCCCCATACAACGCAGACTTTGATGGTGACGAGATGAACATGCATGTTCCACAGGGTCTGGAGGCGCAGGCTGAGGCTAAACTTCTCATGTCTGTTGACAGGCAGATTCTTTCTCCAAGGTTCGGAGGACCTATAATTGGTGGCATCCATGACCATGTGAGTGGTCTTTATATCCTGACAAGGGGCGAGAGAAAATTCACAAGGGAAGAAGTAGTCTCTCTTCTAAAATCTCTTGGAGCGGAAGATCTTAAAACTGAAAAAGGAAAAGAATACTGGTCAGGAAAGGAAGTTTTCAGCCTGATTCTACCAGATATCTCTCTTGAATTCAAAGCTGAAATCTGTCAGGGTTGTGAAGAATGCAAGAGGGAGGACTGCGAGTTTGATGCATACGTTGTGATAAGAAATGGAAAATTACTGAAAGGCACAATAGATGAAAAGTCTGTAGGAGCATTTAAAGGAATTATCATAGACGAGATAATGAGAAAGTATGGTAGTTTAGAGACAATGAACTTTATTGACAGAGTTACACAGCTTGCAATAAGAGCAATAACTTATTATGGCTTCTCTTTCGGAATTAATGACGAAGAGATTCCTGAAGAGGCAGTCAAGCAGATCAGGAGCGTTATTGAGAAAGCAGAAAAGAAAGTTGAAGATTTCATCAATGCATACAGAGAAGGAATTCTCGAGCCAATGCCCGGAAGGAGTCTGAAAGAGACGCTTGAGATGAAAATAATGCAGGAACTTGGAAAGGCGAGAGACAGAGCCGGTAAAATTGCAGGTAGATTTCTGGGAATGGACAATTCAGCAGTTATAATGGCAGTCAGCGGTGCAAGAGGGTCGATGCTTAATCTGACACAGATGGCAGCGTGCATTGGACAGCAATCTGTCAGAGGTGAAAGAATCAAGAGGGGTTATACATACACAAACAGGACACTATCTCACTTCAAGCCCGGTGACCTTGGCTCAAGGGCAAGAGGTTTTGTGAAGAGCAGCTATAAGGATGGCCTTACACCTGTCGAATACTTCTTCCATGCAATAGGTGGAAGAGAAGGTCTTGTAGATACCGCTGTGAGGACGTCTCAGTCTGGATATCTGCAGAGAAGATTGATAAATGCACTTCAGGATTTGAAAATTGAATACGATGGAACAGTTAAAGAACAGACGTCCGGAATGCTTGTGCAGTACAAGTATGGTGAGGATGGTATTGACCCGATGAAAAGCTTTAGAGGAAAGGCGGTGGATGTTGAAAGAATAATTCACGAAGTTCTGACAGAAAAATAAAGGAGGAATTAACTTGAGTAAGTATGATTCTGTCCTCAATAAGTATCCGATTCCAGATACAATCAAAGTAGAGATAAAAGAAAAACTTGAAGAGTTAAAAGTTACCAAAAAGGTGGCAGGGGAGGTTGCGGAAAGATGTTACAGAGCATATCTGACAAATCTGATGGAACCGGGAGAAGCAGCTGGCATTGTCGCAGCGCAATCCATAGGAGAGCCCGGAACTCAGATGACGATGCGTACGTTTCACTATGCGGGTGTAGCTGAGATTGACGTGACTCTGGGCTTGCCGAGGCTCATAGAGATTCTGGATGTGAGAAAGAATCCTTCTACACCGTTAATGACCATCAGATTAACAGAGGAATATGCAAAAGACAGAAATAAGGCAAGAGAAGTTGCGAACAGGATTGAAGCCACATACATTGTAGATATAGCAGATGTTGAGACCGATATAAGAAATCTCGTTATTGTTGTCAATCTTGATGAAAAAGCTCTGAAGAGAAAGCAATTGACGATTGATGAGATAAGGAAGAAAATCGAGAAATCACTCAAGACAGAGGTGGTTGAGGAGAATGGCAACCTCATTGTCAAGTCAGAGCCATCTTACAAGGTATTGATGGATTTGTTTGACAAGCTCAAGAAACTCGTGCTTGCTGGCATAAAGGAAATCAGGAGAGTTATCATCAGAAAAGAAGATGATGAATATATTCTCTATACAGAAGGTTCCAACTTAAAGAAAGTCTCCAAAGTTAAGGGAGTTGACTTTACAAGAACAATAACAAACAATATATATGAAATATATGAAGTTCTCGGAATTGAGGCAGCAAGAAATGCTGTCATTGAGGAGGCAATCTCCACACTTGAGGAACAGGGTCTTGAAGTAGACATAAGGCATATAATGCTTGTTGCAGACACGATGACTGCAGATGGCGAACTTAAACAGATAGGACGACATGGAGTTGCGGGAGAGAAACAGAGCATCCTTGCAAGAGCAGCCTTTGAAATGACAGTAAATAATTTACTTGACGCTGCCGTCAGAGGGGATAGAGATAGATTGAGTGGAATAACTGAGAATATTATAGTCGGACAGCCGATAAAACTCGGAACTGGAGATGTGGAACTGATAACAAGATACACCCGCACGAAAAAATAAAACAATCTGGAGGTTGAAGTCAGTTCAGCGAGCTGGCAACATTCTCACTGGAGGTGTGTAATAATGAAAGTAGAAGTGGAGAAAGCTTTAAGAAAGGCTTTAAAGACAGGAAAAGTAAATCTGGGAAGCCGGGGGACGATTAAGGCTTTAAAGAGTGGTGAAGCAAAACTTGTGCTTATAGCAAATAATTGTCCTGAAGAAATAAAGAATGAAATAAAGAGTCATGACATCCCTGTACTGGAGTTCAGAGGGACAAATACCGAGCTTGGAGCAGTATGCGGTAAACCTCACAGCGTAGCTTCCCTTGCTGTAATCGAACCGGGCGAATCGGAAATCCTTAATGTAATAGAAAGCTGATAGGATTCATGACTCTTAAAATTCTTTTTAGAGGATGGTAATATGGGAGTAAGACTTTCTTCTGAGAGTATAAGGTACCTCACTCTTTTTGAGAGTATAACCGGAGCAAGTGTTAAGGACTGTATGGTACAGGATGATAAAATTGTTTTTGTGGTAAAGAAAGGAGATATGGGGGCAGCAATAGGGAAAGGTGGAATTAACATTGAGAAAGTTAAAGAACTCATTGGTAAAAGGATTGAAGTTGTTGAGCATTCTGATGATCCCATAAAATTTGTCGAGAACATTTTTAAACCCATTCAGGTTGATGTTAAGTTACAAGAAAAGGATGAGAAAAAATTCATTCAGATAACCGTGAACCCCCAGTACAAAGGACTGGTGATTGGTAAAGGTGGAAAAAATATAAATAAAGCCAAGGAATTGGCAAGAAGACATCATGAAATCGAAGACATACTGATAAAGTAAAGGAGTTTAGAGGTGTATGCATGACGAAAGGTTTGTTCGCAGCAAGAAAGCTGATTGATAACAAAAGTAAGTTCAAATGGAGTGATAAACGATTCGTGCGGAGAGTTCTCAGACTCAACGTAAAAGCCGACCCGCTTGAAGGCGCTCCAATGGCGAGAGGCATTGTTCTCGAAAAACTTGGAATTGAGGCAAGGCAGCCAAACTCAGGTATCAGAAAGGCAGTGAGAGTTCAGTTAATAAAGAATGGAAAACAGGTATCTGCATTCACGCCCGGCGATGGTGCAATTAATTTCATTGACGAGCATGATGAAGTGGTAGTGGAGAAAATTGGCGGCAGAATGGGTAGAAGCATGGGTGATATCCCCGGCGTCAGATACAAAGTGATAAAGGTGAACAACGTATCTCTTGAGGAACTTGTCAGGGGTAAGAAAGAGAAACCTCTAAGGTGAAATCATGAAGTACGGGTTTAAAAAACAGGATTTGTTTGTATTCGGGAAATATGATCCGTCTGAGGTTGTAATAGGGGATCCTGCATTTCAAAATTATATCTCACTTGAGCCAAGGTGTATTCCTCACACGAGAGGTTTTTTCGCCAATACACCATTTGGTAAGGAAAAGGTCTTCATTGTCGAGAGATTGATAAATAAAGTAATGAGAAAGCATTACAATACAGGTAAGAAAATTCAGGCTTACAATATTGTTAGAGAGGCATTTGAAATAATTGAGAAGAAAACAAAGAAGAACCCTCTTCAGGTTCTGGTGGATGCGCTGATAAATTCAGGACCAAGAGAGGGAATCGTCAGGTTGAAATATGGCGGAATTGCAGTTCCAAAATCTGTTGATATTTCGAGTCTCAGGAGATTGAATATCGCTCTCCGTAACATCTGTGAAGGGGCAAGAAGGTCAAGTTTCAAATCAAAAAGGAGCATTTCTGCATGCCTCGCTGATGAAATCATATCAGCATCCAAAAACGACAGCAAGAGCTTTGCGGTTTCCAAGAAAGAGGAAATTGAGAGGGTTGCAAAGAGTGCGAGGTGATTTAAATGGCTAGAGCAAAGAAAATGGCGGATAAGATTATTTCATTAATGTACAAACCAGATACAATCAGGAACATCGGAATTGTTGCACATATTGACCACGGTAAGACAACTTTGAGCGACAATCTTCTGGCTGGAGCAGGGATGATAAGCGAAGAATTAGCAGGAAAGCAGCTTTACCTTGATTTTGATTCGCAGGAGCAGGAGAGGGGAATAACCATTAGTGCAGCAAACGTTTCGATGGTTCACGATTACAAAGATGGAGAGTATCTTATCAACCTGATTGACACCCCCGGACATGTTGACTTCGGCGGAGACGTTACCAGAGCGATGAGAGCAGTTGACGGCGTTGTTGTTGTTATTGATGCGGTAGAAGGGGTAATGCCTCAGACTGAAACAGTACTCAGGCAGGCTTTGAAAGAGAAGGTAAAGCCAATCCTTTTTGTCAACAAGGTTGACAGATTAATTAAAGAGCTGGAAGTAACATCAGAACAGATGCAGGAAAGGCTGTTAAAGGTAATTACTGAAGTAAACAAACTGATAAAGGGAATGAATCCAGAGAAATACAAAGAATGGAAGCTGGATGTAGCTGCGGGCAGTGTTGCATTCGGCTCTGCGCTTTACAACTGGGCAGTGAGTGTTCCATCAATGAAAGATACCGGAATAGGCTTCAAAGAAGTCTATGATTACATTCAGGAAGACAAAAGTAAGGAACTTGCCAAGAAATCACCCCTGTATAAAGTAATTCTTGACATGGTCATAAGACACCTGCCCTCTCCAGTTCAGGCTCAGGAGGAGAGAGTCGGCGTAATCTGGAGCGGGGATATGCAGAGTAAAGAGGGCCAGTCAATGGCTAAGTGTGACCCGAATGGTCCCGTCATATTGATGATTACCAAGATTGTTGCAGACATCCATGCCGGGGAAATTGCAGTTGGCAGGTTGTTCAGCGGCACGTTAAAACCGGGAACGGAGCTCAACATTGTCGATAGAAAGGTAAGGAATAGAATTCAGACCACAGGCTTATTTATGGGTCCGAAGAGAATAGATGTTCCGGAAATTCCAGCAGGTAACATTGTCGCTCTTGTTGGTTTGAAGGATGCGGTTGCGGGATCAACCTGCACCACTCTTGAGGAATTTGAGCCATTTGAATTAATTGTTCATATAAGCGAGCCTGTTGTTACAATGGCAATAGAGGCAAAGAATCCAAGAGATTTGCCAAAGCTGATTGAAGTTTTGAGGGCAATCGCCAAAGAAGACCCGACTTTGCAGGTAACACTCAATGAGGAGACAGGAGAGCATCTTCTTAGCGGTATGGGTGAACTGCACCTTGAAGTTAAGGTCGAGAAAATCAGAAGAGAGAGAGGACTTGAGATAGTCACCTCACCACCTATCGTTGTCTTCAGGGAAACTGTTACAAGGTTATCTCCTGCAGTTGAGGGGAAATCGCCAAACAAACATAACAGATTTTATATCACTGTTGAACCACTTGAACCGGAAGTTGTCAGGCTGTTCAAACAGGGCGAAGTCAGTATGAGAATGGATAAGAAAGAGAGGAGGAGGATTTTGCAGGAGGCAGGTCTCAGCAAAGAGGAAGCGGTAGGAATTCAGGAATATTATGAAGGAAATATTTTCTGTGATGTAACAAAAGGTATTCAGTATCTCAACGAAACGATGGAACTGATACTTGAGGGATTCAGAGAAGCAATGAGAGCAGGACCGCTTGCTCGAGAGCCAGTAATGAGCCTCAAAGCAAAGCTTGTTGACTGTAAGTTGCATGAGGATGCCATTCATAGAGGTCCAGCACAGGTAATTCCTGCCGTGAGGTCTGCAATTTTCGCAGCAATACTTCAGGCAGACGCAACATTGCTTGAGCCATATCAGAAGGTTTTCATAACAGTTCCGCAGGAATCACTTGGAAATGTCACGAGAGAGATTCAGGGTAGAAGAGGTCAGGTTCTTGAGATGAAACAGGATGGAGACCTCGTAACTGTAATAGCAAAAGCACCGGTTAAGGAGATGTTTGGATTCGCAGGAGATATCAGGTCAGCAACTGCCGGGAAAGCATTCTGGAGCGTAGAACATGCCGGTTTCGAATCTGTCCCACAGGGAGTTCTTGAAGAGTTTGTGATGGAAGTCAGGAAGAGAAAAGGTCTTAAAATGGAGATTCCAACTCCTGAATACTTCTTGAGCTGATTTCCTATTTATTTTCATTTAAAATAAAAAAATAAAAAAGGTGGGGGTAAGTAACCCTGTCACTTCAAACGAAGCTGGGTTGACCTCTCCAGAAGGGTGATTATCTTCATACTTTCAAAACTTTACGATTTTTATAAAGCTAATAAGGATTATAATATCATTATTGAAGACTTAACATTGACTGTAAAGTTCTTTTCCAAACTCCACAAGCCCGCCTTTTTCAATAATCTTGCTGAGAAAATCAGGAAACTTCTTGATCCCATATGTTCTATCCTGTGTTTTATTGATGATTACACCATTTTCATAATCCGCTTTAAGCTCATCTCCATCCTGAATACTGTCAACCTCTTCACACTCTACAAGCCGTAGACCGATATTAATTGCATTTCGGAAGAAAATCCTCGCATAAGATTTTGCAATTACTGCCTCTATCCCGCTTGCTTTCAACGCAATTGGTGCATGTTCCCTGCTGCTACCACATCCGAAATTCTCTCCAGCTACAACAAAATCCCCTTCTTTCACCCCAGCTGCAAATTCAGGGCGTAAGTTCTCAAAAACGTGTTTTGCCAGTTCCTCCGGTTCGTTGATAACCAGATATTTCCCCTGAATTATCACATCTGTATCGATATCGTCTCCAAATTTCCAGGATTTTCCCATGTTGAGTCATCCTTAGATTGTTTTAAAAATTTAACTGACATGGCTTGGATTCAGGATTGTAACTGCAAGCAATGTCACAATTCCTGCAATCAGTAATCTCAGACCGCTTGTGAGTACATTTGTTCTGGCGACTTTGCCCATATATGCTCCAATCAGGAATAACAGTACGAAACCTGTTCCTATCGAGGTTATGAAGGCAACATCCATTGGTAAAAAGAAGAAAGAGCTGAGAGTGACTATAGCAGCAAAAATTGGAGATATGGCATGCACAAACGCAGAGATCCATATTGCAAACTTGTGTGCTCTCTCCATTATCCCACCATCCACCTTTTTCAGAAGTGCCTTCTCTCTTTTTCTCTTCAATGTTCTCTGTTCGACCATTTCTGCTTCATACGCACCCCAGCCACTTGAAATTCCGAGTGCCAGAGCTGTTGCAATACCGGCAGATATAACCAACTCTGTTGTTGACTTTCCACTGAGATATGCGCCAAGAATCATGCCCTGAATTGTCAGGACACCATCAAAAAAGCCCACAATAAAGTACCTTCGTGACACAGGAACAATATCAGTCATTGAGCAGTATAAATGATAAGAAGCAAATTTTTTCCTGTACCAGTTACGTAAACTTTTAACCACGATTCAAGTAATTAAAAAAAGATTTTAAATTTTCCGGAAAAATGGCAGCAGTTAGTGATTCCAGCATGAAACAAAGTGATTTTTATTCACCGCTACCATGTCTGGTTTTACATTTCTGCACTTTTCTGAGGCTATGTTACAAATATTTTGAAAATCACATCCCGACTCAACATTCAGTTCAGTAGTTTTAATTTGCCCGTGTCTTAGACTACCCTCTGCAGGAATCGCTGACAGCAATATTTCTGTATAGGGGTGCAGTGCATTGCTGAATAACTCTTTTGTTGTAGCATACTCAACAATTCTTCCCCTGTAAATCACTGCAACTCTATCAGAGATGTATCGTATTACCGGCAGATTGTGGGCAATGAACAGGTAGGATAGATTCAGTTTACTTTTCAGATCAAGAAGTAAATTAAGAATTTGCGCCTGCACGGATATGTCAAGCGCACTCACAGGTTCATCGGCAATTATTAACTTTGGATTAACTGCTAAGGCTCTGGCAATACTGATTCTCTGTTTTTGCCCGCCGCTCAACTCGTGAGGGTATCTGTTCATCAGTTCTTCTCCCAGTCCAACTGAATCGAAAAGCTCTTTCACTCTCGTATCCCTTTCCTTTTTACCAACTCCATGAATTATCAGCGCCTCCTCTACAGTATCTCTTGCAGTCATTCTCGGATTGAGAGAGCTATGGGGATCCTGAAATACCATCTGGACTTCTTTTCTGTAGTTGTGTTCTTCATGCCTGCTGAATGAGTGAATGTCCTTATTCCGGTAAAAAACTCTGCCCGAAGTCGGTTTCTCAAGCTTCACAATGATTTTCGCTATGGTGGTTTTACCGCATCCACTCTCACCAACCAGCCCGAGGGTTTCACCCACTTCAATACTGAAATTCACTCCATCAACTGCTTTTAAGAAACCCGAAGGTTTACTAAACAGTCCAGATTTAATCGGATAGTATTTCCTCAAATCTCTGACATTAAGCAAATTCACCCGTTCACCTCGTTTGAGAATAAAAAGCAGGCTACAGAATGCACGTCTGATACAGGATATTCAGGGGGGGTTTTTGAACATGCATCAAATCTGAATCTGCATCTGGGACTAAAAACACAACCTTCGGGAGGTTCTATTAGACTCGGAATTGTTCCGGGTATGTATGCAAGCCTGTCCTTCTCTGAGGTGCCGGGCAGACAGTCAAGTAAACCCACAGTATAAGGGTGTTCTGGATTTCTGAGTATTTCGACAGCTGTTCCTTTCTCCATAACTCTTCCAGCATACATTACGACAATCCTGTCTGCAATCACAGACACTATTCCAAAGTCGTGTGTAATGAACAGTATTGAAATACCCTTCTGCTTCAGTCTTTTAAAAATATCAAGTATCTGTGCCTGTATGGTTACATCAAGAGCTGAAGTTGGTTCATCTGCAATTATTATTTTCGGATTGCACGACAGTGCCATTGCAATCATCACTCTCTGCTTCATCCCCCCGGAAAGCTGATGTGGAAAGTCACCAAATCTTTTCTCCGCGTCTGGAATTCCCATCTCTCTCAAAAGCTCTATTGCTTTGCTTTTTGCCTCTTTTTTGTCCATTCTCTTATGGTTAATCATCTGCTCAACAATCTGTTCACCGACTCTCATGACTGGATTCAATGATGACTGCGGATTCTGGAATATCATTGAGATTTCATTTCCTCTTATCTTCCTGATTTCATCTTCTGACAGTTCTATTAGATTTTTTCCGTTGAATGCAACCCTGCCCTCGATTCTCGCTGATTCGTCAAGCAACTTCAAAATTGAGAGTGCCAGCGTTGACTTTCCTGAACCCGATTCGCCCACAATACAAACACATTCGCCTTCTTTCAGGCTAAAGCTGACCTCATCCACGGCTTTTAAGATACCCTCAGGTGTGTAAAAATATGTCTTTAAATTCTCAACTGTAAGCAAATCATTTGTTCGGATCGAATGCATCTCTTAAACCATCTCCTAAAAAGTTGAATGCGAGGACAGTTAAAAAGAGCAGAATTCCCGGCTCGACAGCAACCCACCACGTTGTATCGAGTGTATCCTGACCTGCATTGAGAATTCTTCCCCAGCTTGCCACAGTGGGGTCCCCAAGTCCAATAAAGCTCAATGCAGCTTCTGCAAGGATTACGCCGGGTATTGAGAGCGTCGCAATTACAATTATAACGCTTATTACATTCGGTATCATGTGTCTCAAGATTATCCTCTTGCTATCTGCCCCCAGAACAATCGCAGCCTGTATAAATTCTCGTGTTCGGATTGAGAGAGCTTCACTCCTCACAAGCCTTGCAGTACCAGTCCATCCGGTCAGACCTATTATCAGTATTATAAGATTTATACTCTGTCCGAAAATAAAAACAACGAATACGAGCAGGAGGAAAAAAGGAAAAGTCATCATTATATCCGTGAATCTCATCAAAACATTGTCAACAGCTCCGCCAAAGTACGCAGACGAGACACCTATAACCGCCCCGATCAAAATTGCAACACCTGTAGCAAGAATGCCGATGTAGAGGGAAACTCTCGCTCCACTCACAAGCATGGACAGAAGATCCCTGCCCTTGTCATCTGTTCCCAGAGGATGCTCCAGGTTGCCATGCACGACAACAGTGGTGAACTCTCCTTTTTTCGCATCATAGTATGATTGTTTGATTGAGAAACCGATGGGAGGAATGTTTTTTTCTGCAAAATTAACTTTATTCGGGTCTGGTGTGAAATAGGGACCTAAAATTGCAATTAAAATCAATATGATGATGTAAATCATCCCTGCAACCGCAAGTCTGTTTCTTTTAAGCCTGCTCCAGTAATACTTTGCAAGTCTATTCATATCTGATCCTCGGGTCAAGAAATGTGTATGAGATGTCAGTTATGAGATTGAACAGGAGTGTAATAAAAGCCCCTATCAGTGTAACTGCCACAACAACAGCATAATCTCCAGCAAATATGGCATTGAATGATATCTGACCGAGTCCGGGGATGCCAAAGATAATTTCAGTCAGATACGCTCCTCCAAAAACCACACCACTCAGGTCAAACATAATTATCGTTACAATCGGGAGCATGGCGTTTCTGAAGACGTGTCGCCAGATTATTGTTCTTTCAGGCAATCCTTTTGCTTTTGCCGTTCTGACAAAATCTTTTTTCAGGTTCTCAAGAGTCGATGACCTGACATAACGCGTGTATGCTGCCATTGAACCCGTTCCAAGTGTGATTACAGGTAGCACGAGATTTTTCAGGTTTTCAAAAGAGAAAACAGGTAGTGATGTGTCGTAATAAGTCCTGAATATCCCAAGCTTGACAGAGAAAATCAGTATGAGCATGATTCCAAGCCAGAAGTTGGGGATAGAGATGCCGACAAAGGAGAAGAAGGTAGACAAGTAGTCAATTCTCGAATACTGGTTTACAGCAGAATATATTCCGATGACAATGCCAAGCAGTGCTGCAAAAATCATGCTCAGAAGAATAAGCTGGAATGAATAAATCCAGTGAATTCGAATTAGATCCATAACGGGCATTGATGTTGAGAATGACCATCCCCAGTCTCCATGTAGAAGATTGGTCACATAATCAACGTACTGAACATAAATGGGCTTATCGAGACCCTGTCTTGTTTCGAGTGCTGTAATTATCTCTTCAATATCTCCTTTTCCTGCACCCATGGTCGCAAGATATCTGTCTGCGGGAGAAGATGGTCCGATTCTCAGTAACACAAAGGTTACAGTGAATATGCCCCAGGCTATAAATGCGGAATAAATCAGCCTTTTTATTATGTATTTCCGCATTGTTGCAGTCATAATTAAAGGGGAAAAATATAGTATTTGAATATTATGCGAAATACCACTCGTGGTAGTTATAGCCCATACTGATTCCCGGTTCGATGCCCATGACATTGCTCTGGAATCCTACATTACCAACTGGGTAGGCAAGAAAATTCCCGGGCAAATCCTCGGAAAGCAATATAGATATTTTACCGTATATTTCTCTCCGTTTATCCTCATCCAGACTCTCTTTTGTTCTGATTCTATTGAAAAGTGCATCAACATCTGGATTGGAGAAGCCACCAAAATTCAGTCCCCCATCACTGGTAAAAAACACTGAACTGCCGGAAGGCGACAGAACATCTGTGCTGAAGCCCATGACAATCATGTCCCATGGTTTTTCCGAAACTGCGTCCGGGCCATTGTTGAACGCAGGCTCTTCATCACTTCCCGGAACCTTATTTCTCAGATACTGGTTCAATTCAGTTGTCCATGGTAGCAACTTCATCTCTACGTCAATTCCAATATCGGAGAGTTCTTGCTTTACCAGAAAGCAGATAGATTCCCTCACCTTATTACCTGAATTTGTCACGACTGTCAGTCTGAGGGCTTCACCATCCAGAATTTTTCCATCATGAAGTTCATAACCCTCATCCTGAAATATCTGCATTGCTCTCTCCTTGTCATACAGTTCATCCACACCATATCTTGAGAGCCCGTCTTCAACAAACCATGGAGAGGGGCGGGGGATAAAACTGAACGCTGGGTCAGCAAATCCGAGATAAATAGACTGGATAAGTGCATCCTTGCTAATTGACATTGCAATTGCCTGTCTGATTTTTTTGTTTTTAAAGCCCTCCCAACCATTATTTCTGAAATTGAAGACAAGTATGTTGTAACCGGAAGTGGGTTGCGTATAAACATTGATGTGCTTGAGTTCTTTGAATTTTTTAACCTGTAATGGGTCGATACTTGCACTCGTTATATCGCCTGCCTCAAGTGCAGCATGTCTTGCAGCAGCCGAACCAAGAATTTTTACAACGTATTTCTCAAAGTAAGGTGCACCGCTTTCTTTGCCAAGATAGTAATCGGGGTTTCTCTCGAGTACAAATTTGTCGTTCCGTATCCATTCAACAAACCTGTATGGGCCGAGATTTCCAGTATAACTGAGATTATTCAGCTCATCAGCCTGAGTGAATGCCTCAATATCTCCTTCATACTTCTTTACAATGTGTTTCGGATAAACCCAGAAATCTGTAATTGTGTAGAGAAATTCAGGGTTAACTGTCTGTCTTATAAACTGGTAAGAGGTCTTATTTATAGCCTTAATCTCCACAAATCTCTTTTCTCCATCAATCTCTTCCCTGTAATCATCCTTGTAATTGAATGGCATCCAGTCTGCAAACATTAAATTGCGGTAAGTATAAACAAAGTCTTCTGCTGTAACCTGTTTTCCGTCTGACCAGTAGAGGTCATCTCTTATTCTCAGCGTATACCTGAGCCCGTCTTCAGAGACTTCAATGGGTTCAGAGAGCCATCGCAGAACTATGTTCAGGTTGTTGTCATAGGTTATGAGACCATCCATTGTGAAATTAACGTAACCCAGAGAAGCACCATCTCCTGCAAGAATCCAGTTCAAGGTTTCCGCATCCCCGGAAGACGTACCCTCGATAAACGTTCCTTTAACCTGAGGAAACTGTCTTTCAGGCAATTGTGATTCTACCTTCGCCTCTTTTTGACCTGTGCAACCAATAGTCCCACCTGCAAGTGAGAAAGCTCCGAATTTTGCACATAGACTTAAAAACTTCCTGCGAGATAATCTCATCGAGATCCCTCATTTTCAAATTTTTACTGCTTTCATTCCAATACCTTAAAATCCTTTCTCAGATAGAGTTACCTGATCAATTTAAAGTTAGCAGAAAATGTTTAATCTCTCAAAAATATTGGGACTTCAATGAGAATTTACAATACATTTACAAAAAGACTTGAAGAACTTAAAGTTGGTGAAGAAGTTCGAATGTATGTTTGCGGGATTACCGCTTATGACTACTCTCATATCGGGCATGCTCGAAGCTCGGTCTTTTTTGACACTGTGAGGAGATATCTTGAATACATAGGTCATAAGGTCATTTATGTTCAGAATTTTACAGATGTGGACGATAAAATTGTAAGAAGGGCGGAATCTGAATCAAAAACACAAAAAGAAGTTTCAGAAAAATTCATTCGAGAATATCTTAAGGATATGGCTGAATTGAATGTTAAGAATGCTCTTCATCCCACCGTTTCTGAGAACATTGATAGCATTATAGAGGCAATAAAAAAACTGATTGAAAAGGGCAATGCGTATCAGGTGGATGGAGACGTTTACTTCCATGTCCCGTCTTTTGAAAAATACGGTGAACTTTCAGGTATGGATATTGAAGAATTGAACAGGCACAGGGTTGAGCCTGACCCGAGAAAGAAAGACATCAAAGATTTCGCGCTGTGGAAGGCAGCGAAGGATGAAGACTACAGGGCAAAGGCTGTATTTGAATCACCGTGGGGTGAGGGAAGGCCTGGCTGGCACATTGAGTGCTCAGTTCTTGCAATGAAGTATCTCGGAATTCCTTTTGATATTCACGGTGGTGGCAAGGATTTGATTTTTCCCCACCACGAGAATGAGAGAGCACAGACCTTTGCTCTAACTGGAATTGAGCCCGTCAGATACTGGATGCACAATGATTTTGTCATGGTTGAAGGGGAAAAAATGAGTAAAAGCCTTGGAAATATTGTTAGAATCAGAGACGTACTTGACGAATACAGTGGGGAGATTCTGAGATACTTTTTAATCTCATCCCATTACCGGAGCGCACTGAATTACAGTCAGAAAATGATGAAGAATGCAGAGAAGTCGTATATATCGCTTTTAAATACGCTTGAACTGATAGATATGGAAATGGCAGCGAGAAGAGTCTTTGATGACGAAAAAAACGAGATAAGAATTTCAGTTGATGATTACGTGAAGGAATATGAGAATGCTATGGAAGATGATTTCAACGTTCCCCGTGCACTATCTGTTTTGCATGATATGGCAAGAAACATAAATAAAGCTTTGAATGAGGGAAAAGGAACTCTTGAAGAGCTGGAGTGTATCTTCTCAGGATTCCTGAAATTGTGCAATATTCTGGGAATTTTCACAGGTTACGAAAGAACACCTGTACCCGACAGGGAAATTTTAGAGTTGATCAGGATGAGAGAGGAGGCAAGAAGATCGAGAGATTTCGAGAAAGCAGACTCGATAAGAAATAAAGTCGAAGAAAAAGGTTTTATACTGATAGACACGCCGAGGGGTACAAGGTGGAAACGTAAGTGAAGAGTCTGGAATAATGCGTTGAAATTTTATTTATCTTTCAGGTGTTGGATTAGTTACCTTTGATGGTGTCATATTACAACACTTTTCCGATAAGAGTTTCGAGTTTGCAGGCATTTTTACCCGTCCTGTTATCCTCCGCTATCCCTGTGTTGGTCATGGAGTGGGTTTAAATACTGATGCTTAACTTATTGTCTCAAAATAGGGGTTCACTTCACTTGAGAATGATAATTGATAGCATAGAGTCGGGAGTTAGGCTTATAAATTTCGATACTTACTGTAAACCACTATTCTGATTTAACTCAAATAAATATTACAGATTGAATAGAAAACTTAATAAAGTAATGAATCTCTTATGTTTAATAAAAGGTGGGGGTGGTAAAAAATGAGAATTGCTGTAATTCTCGCATTCTTTATAGTATTGGTAATGGCTACAAGCGTAGAAGCATTAGCAAAATTAGAGGTTTGTAAGTCTACTACGGGTTCGGGATTTGGTACATTTTCGTTTGAATTACATTCAACTGATAATACCTGGACAAGTAGCGAGACCATAGATGTTGGTGATTGTCAGGTATTTTCTGATCTAGAAAATAAAGAATACGTTATTGAGGAGGTAGGTATACCTGACGGGTGGTCTTTTGATAGTATAGTCTGTGAACCAAGTGATTACGTGAATATTGAGGGAAAGAAAGTAACTGTAGACCTTTCCAGTACAAATTATGTTAAATGTACTTTCAATAATATAATTAACTATGACACAGATGGAGATGGTCTTTCAGATGGTGATGAAATATTTACTTACAATACAGATCCAGATAACCCAGACTCTGATGGAGATGGTTTTAGTGATGGAGAAGAAGTTAAGAGTGGTACAGACCCTCTTAATCCTGACTCATACATTCCTGAATTCCCTTCAATAGCTCTGCCAATAGCAGCACTTTTCGGGGTGTTTCTGATACTGTACAGAAGAAAATAAAACTAAATCCTCTCCATTTCTTTTTTCCAGAACTTCTCTAAGTCCACAATCTCTTCAACTGCTTCTCTCCATCCTCCTATAAATTCTGTAAAATCGTCGAGAGGATACACTCTTGCAATACCTCTGCAGAACTCTTTCACATCGATAGGTGTGCTGTTGATGGCAGATTTTCTACAGAGATTAAATAGCTCATCTGCTCTATCAAATCCTCCCTCTTTCAAGCGAGTTATATCCAGAAAAACTACTTTATCACCTGAATACATTATCTCATAATCGAGAAGTGGGTAAAATACAAGTCCAATCTTATTCAGTCTTGCAACGGCTTCGCATATCAATACTATTATTTCATTTTTTAATTCCCTCCATCTGCTTCCTCTGACACTTGAGACAGGCTCACCCTCAATCCATTCCTGCACAAAGAATCTTCCGTCCTCAGATAACAAAATTGGATGTGCAATAACTCCTGTTTCTTTCCAGGCAGTACATCCCCTATCCCAGTATTCCTTAAAAAGAGGTTTTTTCTCAGCAGGCGGCAAAAGATTCATTGCAACTCTGCATTCTTCTCCATCAGTTTCAATTTCGAGACAGAAAACGTGATATCCCATCCAGCAGGATATATGAGTTATAATAATCTCCTTTAAAGTGCTGGAAAGAGAGAAATGATTTGTAATTTCAAGGAAAACCTGCTCATCAAACAATCTTTTTTCAATCTCCATTCTGGCATCCTTTTCGCTCAACCACACTGATGTGGGTATCGCTTCAACCCTTCCCGCATAGTCTATTGTATCGCGCCCCATGTCACGCCAGATTACCCTCTCCTTGAAACTTTCAGGATTTTCCATGAGTCTTCCCGTTGAAACACTGCTTAAAAATTTATACCATGGTTTTCGGAATTTTTTTCTTGAATATTCGGTAACAGATTCCATGGATATCCGGGGAAAAGTTGTGATTGTGTGCATCAAAATTTGCGGGCAGTACAGATACGCAAATGTTCCGCAGTCTGTTTCCAGAAAGAGATAACGGTTTGTTGAAGCCCGTAGGTGTAGCCAGAGTCGTTTTAAGAGTTTGTGAGGAGGAGCCTCGAAGTGGAATTTGTCTGGATGTTTGTTGAAGATTGCAGGCAACACACAAAACTGGTAAATCCTCTATTTCTTTTAAATCCTCTAAATCCCCTGTTACCAGTTTCAGACCACACAAAACATTTATCTTTCCTGAATCAGTCACTGGTAATGGGGGTGCGTTCCTCAGATGCTGATAACAAACGAATCAGAAAAAAAAGCTTTTAAGAAAGCTGATGAACTTGCCTGTAACATTTTAAAACAAAAAGAAGTTGTGATAGTAACACATATCGATGCTGATGGAATAACCTCCGGCTCAATTGCGAAAAAATCTCTTGATAGAGCAGGAATAGAGAATGAAGTAATCTTTGTAAAGCAGCTTGATGAAAACACAGTCAATAAAGTTGCGGACAGAGGTAAATTTGTATGGTTCACGGATCTCGGAAGTGGACAGCTTGATTTAATAGATAAAGCTGGATTGTGCTTTGTAATAACAGACCACCATATTCCACAGGGTAAAACCCCATTACAATTCAATCCACACGACTTCGGAATTGACGGCTCATATGAGCTCAGTGGAGCAACCTCGACATTTCTTGTCTCAATCCAGATGGGTCTAAATTACGATTTAGTACCGCTCGCAGTGACCGGAGCAGTAGGAGATTTGCAGGACCTCCGTTATGGCAGGTTGACAGGATTGAACAGGATTATTATGAAAAATGGTGTAAAAAATGGATTCTTACAGGCATTCAGGGACTTGAGATTTTTTGGAAAGCAAACAAGACCCGTTTATAAAATGCTTGAATACACCTACGACCCTTTTCTTCCGGGAATCAGCGGAAACGAGAGAGCATGCCTGAATTTTATGGAAAGAATCGGCATTCCGCCCAAAAACTGCGAAAGCTGGAGGAGGTGGATTGACCTCACTTATGACGAAAAAGTGGCAATGACCTCAGAGATTGTCAAAATCTGTATACACGCAAATTATCCCCTGAAATTGATAAAGAAAATAGTTGGTGAATCCTACATACTCAACGGTGAGGAAGAAGGAACGGAACTCAGAGATGCGATGGAATTCTCAACTCTTTTGAACGCGACAGCAAGATATGGCTATGAGGAGGTTGGGCTTAAAGTATGCATGGGGGATAGAGGCAGTTCTTATCGGAAAGCCCGCTCCCTTCTTTTGAATCACAGAAGGAATTTATCTGATGGGCTGAAACTCGTGGATGAAATGGGTATTACGGAGATGGAGAATTTACAGTACTTCCATGCGGAGAATAAAATCATGGATACAATTGTTGGAATTGTTGCGGGAATGTGTTTCTCGAAAGCAAATCTGAATAAGCCTATAATTGCATTTGCAAATAAGGATGGGGATGTTAAAGTGTCTGCGAGGGCAACACAGAGACTTGTGTCAAAGGGTGTAAATCTGGCAAGTGCACTCAAATTTGCCGCTGAAAAAGTGGGTGGAATGGGTGGTGGGCATGCGATTGCTGCCGGAGCTACAATACCGGATGGAAGAGAGACAGATTTTCTGAGAGAGCTTAATAGAATTCTTGCGAAGCAGGTTAAGTCTGTATAATTTTTAAATAAACTGATTTGATATAATTCCTACATCTATTTATCTCTCAATATTTTTGCATTATAATCATAAATACCACAATAGTTAGCATAAAAATAAAAATCGCAAATCTTATATCTTATTCTCGAAACACCCTTTCCACTTCAAAAAGATGTCAACCTTTAGGAGATGCTGGGGGTTATTGAATGGGGATATTGGGTAGAATTGGATCCATTAGTTGGAAACCAACCCTTCGTCTATCTTTATACCTTTCTATTGCTCTATTGTTGTCATTGTCTTATAGTAATGTTGTTGATTCGAGTATTTACGTTTCTGACTATAACAGCAAAGTCCAAGACGCAATTAGTTTAGTTGATGAGACTAATTTTACTCTTTTAGAATCAAACTCATGTGACTATTTACCTGTAAACCTTGGAAAAACTTGGTTTTACAAATGGAATAACTCTGTTTATCATCCAGATCCAATAAAGTCAACTGTCTATGCTACCTCATATTTTGACGGACAATATTATCTTTATGAGAACTGGACACATGACGGTATAAATAATAGGGGGTGCAAAATACTAATTAAAAATACCGAAAGGGATTATTGGTCATCTTTCTCAGGATGGGGTGACAGTTTATCACAATTTCCTAGACCCGATTATTTACTAACGGATTATTTTTTCTATCCAAGACTGTTCCTGAAATATCCTTTGTATGTGGGTAAAATATGGAATACCTCTGAAGATATAAGAGAATTTCATGGCGATGAGCTTGAAACTGGAACTTTAAATGCAACTACAATTGTAGAGAGTGAAGAACTTGTTACTACTCAATATGGAACATTTAATTCACTAAAAATAAAGACAATAATAGAAAGTGATGACGATTTTATATCAGGAATAAGATATATATGGGTTGCTGAAAACTATGGTATTGTAAAATTGGAGTATCACCATTCGGATGGTTCAATCACTACAGGTGAACTAGTGGGAATTGGTAATACAGATTACACTATATCACTCTCAGATTTGGATACAGAGCCATATATTGTTGAATATGGTGAGAATATCAGCATTTCCTTGGACTATCTAGGTAAAGGTGAAGTAGTAATAGCAAGAAGTGACACTTATTACGTATATGGCTTTCCAGAAGACGCAAATCACGTAGAATACGAATTTTCAACCTCTATCCTACCTCAAATAAGCTGGTTTGACGTTAGAGTTGTTGATGAAAATGGAATTGTTATTGCATACAACCATATCACACTATCGTATCAAGGGTATCAAGACTGTAGCGATACTGGAAGTGATGGGAAGTTAGATAACATCATTGTTGTTGATCAATCAGGAAATTGTCCCTCAATTCAATGGGCTGTTGACAATGCAACTGCTGGAGACACGATTATTGTTAGGGATGGAATTTATTACGAGAATGTGGTTGTGGATAAAACTCTTACAATTCGATCTGAGAATGGCTCTGATAACTGTATAATAGAGCCGATAGAGGACCACGACTGCATATTTTATATCATAGGTAATAGCATAAACATATCCGGGTTTAAGATTATTAATAAACAAAAATTTAGTGAAGGAATTTGTCTTTACGAGGCAACAGATTCCAACGTATCTGGAAATATTGTAGAAGGTGGAGAAATAGGAATACACCTAACCAGATCGGAATTTAATGTAATTGCAAATAACATAGTAAGATCCAACTACGAGGGAATTGAATTAGAGTCTTCTGAGAACAACACTATTGAAAATAATCATTTCACAAGTAATCTAGGTTCTGGCTTGTTTTTGTATAAATCACTAAATAACACTATTTTAGATAACGAATTTGTTAACAGTGGTCTATTTGTCTATAATTCATACAATAACCTTGTAGAGGATAACACGGTGAATTCAAAGCCACTTGTCTATCTTGAGAACGA
>MTMJ01000102.1 GCA_002010045.1 Archaeoglobus sp. JdFR-22
AATGTCCTTTTGATTGGGATGGTTGTAGCTGTTGGTATAAGAGAAAAGAGAGTCTTGCAGAGGTTGGCTGAGATGTGAGTTGGCAAGTACCTTATATATTATTTTTAAAAAGCTATATTTTTATGTCAAGTTCTGAATACGGAAGTATTGAAATGGATACTGATGAGTTTTTTGCCGTAATAAGAAATCTTGATTTCTGGGAGAGGCTGATGAACGTCAAATTCGTTGAAGCGAATGTGAAAGGAGATGTTACAACAGTGAAAGTTATTCATGTGGCAACTCCAAGCTTCTTTATATACGATTTAGACGGAGAAATAAAATTAATGGTTGAAATCACATCTGACATAAGAATCGGGTATATAGATTTAGAAGAGATTGCAGAATTTGATGGTAAGCTGTTAGAGAAACTGAAGGATCAGGTTATGCTTGAAAATAATGGAATGGATTCGAATGATCGCTACTTTCCAAAATCCAATGAAAGCATGGAGCTCTTTAACTCTCTAATAAAGACAGCAAAGTGGAAAAAGCAGCCTATGGAGTAATCGGTTCGATTTATTTGATTCACTTCTGACGTGCAATTTTCAGTATCATTAATCAAAATTCTTAAATATACAGAGAAATTAAAAGCTGCTATTTGTCGGTAGAAAGGGGGATTTACATGGTAGGAGAGGATTGTTTTTATTGTTTTTTGAAAATAGTACCTGTCTTTTTGATTGTCCTATGCTTTTCGGGATGTTCTCAAGAGGGTACTGAAGAGTATGTAGACCTACAGGATTCAGGAGACTGGAATTCAGATGTTGGAATTGACCACGAATATGCGGTTGATGCCCAGACACCGATCCTCAATGATTATCAGGTAGTTGATTACAGTAGCTGGAAAATAGATTGTTCTGAAAGAATAAGTGAAGTGTCTATTGAAAATACTGGTTTAACCGTAGAAATAGAGGTTTTTGGATGGTTTGATGGTTACTGTTTATTCAACGAGAAAGTTATTGAGGATAAATACGGTCTGGGAATGGAAGGACTCTGGATGACTTGTGAGTTTCCAGAAACTGGTCCTACAGGAGAAATCACTGATTACTGTGAGGGTGACTTGGTAGACTTTTACATCCAACATCTGGGGGTGAGTGAATATGAGAAGTAAAAGTTCTTGGATTGCTATTCTGGTTCTGTTCTTTCTAATAATTCCTGCCTGTGCTGTGGCCACTGAATATCCCACCACTCTGGACGGAGCTGTGAAAAAAGTGATAGAAATGAAAAAAGATGGGAAGACAAGGGATGAAATAGCCCAGTACATCACCGAGGTAGTTGATGATAGGATCCATAACAAAAACTCTTTTGAAAGGATTTTTGCTCATTGGAAGCATCTTGTACCTGGTGAACTTGCGGGTCCTTCTGAGAAGGACATCAACTTCAACAAGTGGCGTAAGAGTGGAGGAGCAGAGGCCGACTATATAACGACAGCTAAATGGGCTTGGAAGAACCAATATGGGCAATGTGCTGAATGTGCAGCTGTGACTTACTATATATTGAAAAAGGCAGGATATAAAGACGTTAGAATAATCAACAGACCCGATCACAGGTTTGTCATATGGGGTATTGGAAAGGAAGATGACCCCAATAATCCTAACAATTATAACAACAATGTAATTGTTCCTGACGGATGGCAGGGTGAAACTCTTAAGGGTAAGGAGATAATAGGAAATAAATATACTAGCTTTCAGCATAAAAAGTTAACTGACAACACAGAACTTTATGATAGAAAAGCAAAAGAGCTATGTGGTTTCGTTGGGAAAATCTGCTGTGAGATAAAAGAACCCTGTCGTGGGGATTCTAATTTAGTCTGTGTTAAGAGCGTTAACAAGTGTACAGCTTGTGGTCTGTTAAGTCAGAGGTGTTGCTTTAGCAGTGGTATATGGAAATCCAGTGGTGATGGTATTTGCAAGAAAGGAGAATGCATAGATGGTTACTGCAGGGAAAAAGAGGCTATAAAAACATCGAAAGCGTGCGGAAAACTGGGACAGACGTGTTGTGAATGTTACACTTGTGATCCTGGACTGACATGCTTAACTAAGTATGATGAAGAAAAACACATGTATGTGGGCGAGTGTATTGAGTGTGGTAAAAATGGACAACCACCATGCTACAAGTGTGGCGGAATGAGCTCTTTAGACTGCTGTGCAGGAAAACCAGATGTTAAGGAGTGTGAAGAAGGTCTCATGGTCTGCAGAGATACTGATGGGGAAAATAAGTGCTTTAATTGCGGTTGTTTTGATCAAAAAGCATGTCCTGGGGAGCAACCCTGTAAAAGCAGAAACGCTCATGTAAGTGTGGGTTACTGTGTCTCCTTTGACTGTCTCATGACTTATGCCTGTGAAGATACCTGCGATTGTATAAATCAAAGGTGTGTTGAAGGCTACTGCAGACAGATATGCTTTACCAATAAGGATTGTTCTAGTAGTGAATACTGTGATCCAACCTATGGCGTCTGTATGGACAGAGTAATGACATAGGATTGATCTCACTTTGATTATTCAAATTCAACTCTAACTGTAATGAACATCGGTCCCCTCACATCAATTTTGCCATCATTTGATATGATATACTTTCTAATATTTTCCTGAAGCTTTAAGTTAATATCAGACAGGTTTTCTACAACCCTAACTCTAACCTCCACGTCCTGCCCAGCTGCAGTCGCTTTCTCGATTTCACTTGCTGCAAGATAAGAGAATGAATCGATATACCTCATTCCAGTTGTAATACCATGTTCAAAATAACCCCTCCATTTATCCTTTCTTGGTAATCCATAGATGCTTCCCTGATAAACGATAATTTCGTTTGAATAAGCAGGGCCACAAAGTCTTGTATTTTCTTCCTTTTCAATAACATAAACCTTAATTTTCTTCCCGTATAGTTCACCCTCGTAAGCAAGAAATTCACATGGACTTTTCTCTACTGCATACCTCTCAGCAGTCTTAACTATTTTTTCTGCTATTCTCAGGCCCGAAATGGTGGCAGGAGCTTCTGCAACCCTGATAGCCCTTGCGATATCCATGTCGTTCAGCTCTATTCTGCCGTAAAGCCATGGATAAACAAGTTCTCTTACATCTGACAAATCGTAAAGAATCATTGCAAGTCTTTCAACACCCATCCCGAGATTCATTACCGGATATTCAATATTATACTGAGAGAGCGCAGTAGGCGAGTAAACTCCAAAGGTTGCAACCTCTATCCAGCCGTCACTGAATTTTGTGTGTGAACCAACGATTCGAGGGTGGAAAGCAAAAACTTCCATCTGGGTTCCCGGAATATAATATTTGCTCCTCTTCTCATCTCTTCTGAATCTGAAGTTTTCAAAACCAAACTGCCTCAGCAGAGCTTCCGCAACTGCTTTTCCATCATCTACACTGACGTCTTCATCCACCACTGTGCAGCTTGCGGAAAAATAAGTATAAAGTCTTGCAGCATCTTCACCCTGTTCTTTTCTGAAACATCTGTCAACACTGAAGAGTTTTATTGGAAGGGGGAACTTGCTCGCGATTTTACTCAGTGTGATGAACCATCCTGTTGTCATGTGACTTCTCAGAGTGAAGTTGCTTGCTTCCGGTCTAATCTCTTTGAACTCGGGAAAAACCTCATCGAGCATTCTGACTGCTTTTGTATCTTCTATATTAAGAGCTTTTGCAATTTCAAAACTCAAATCATCACCATCAAGCTTTCCTTTTTTGAATAACTGGAATAGCTGTTGCAATACACTTACTTCATCCTTATCAATCTTTTTTCCAGTAATTTTCTCAATTTCTTCAATTTTCTCAGACGAAATACCTATATTTGGTCGTGGGAGGGATGCGAGATAATAACATCTGTCAAGGACAGCAAGAGCCTCTTTTCCAAACTGCTTTTTTACATGGCTGTCTTCTATAATAACAGGGTTTACTACCTCCCTGAAACCAAGCGAAGTATAAGCTTTTCTCAATTCATTAATTGTTTTAAATAGTGGGTGTTCTTCTCCAATAGAGTATCCATAACGTGGGTAAATTTGATTGGGTTGCCTTAAGGGCAGTATTTCAACGCCTTTTTTCCAGGCACTCTCAAAGTCCTTCTCAGCGAGCTCTCTGAATTTTCTGGAGTTGAATTTCATGCTTTATCGTTGTTGTGGGGTTATTTACAATTTTCTCTTACATTTTCAGTTAGATAACAGTTCCGGTAACCAATACATTTATATACTCTTTTAGGTTGACCTAAATCTCGTGAAGGTTGCACTCATAGGAAGTCCAAATGTCGGAAAAAGTCTGATATTCTACCACCTCACAGGCAAGTATGCAACAGTATCCAATTATCCCGGTACAAGTGTGGATGTGACAAGGGGCAAAATCAAGGGACTTGAAGCGACACTGATTGACACACCCGGGATGTATTCTTTCATCACCATAACCGAGGAAGAAAAAGTGGCGAAAAAAATCCTTTTTGACGAACAACCTGATGTTGTGGTTCATGTCATGGATGCAAAAAACATCGAAAGAAAGCTTCCTCTCACCCTTCAGTTGATTGATTCGTGTTTCAATACTGTTCTCGTCCTCAATGCAATGGATGAAGCGAAGAGACTTGGAATGCAGATTGATGTTGACCTCCTGAGAGAAAGGCTTGGAATTCCTGTGGTTGAGACAATAGCAACCCAGAAGAAGGGCATAAGGCAGCTTAAAGAGATAATTGAAAGCTTCAGAGGGAATGAAAAGGCAGAACTCATTTATTTTAATGAAGGGATACAGAACCTGATTAAGGATATAACCTCGATGATTGAAAGCAGCTATCCTGTTAGAAAACAATTTCTTGCCCAGCTACTGCTTATGGGAGATGCAGATGCTGTTGAGATGATTAGAAAAGAGAAAAAATTTGAAGAGATAATCGAATATGTCAAAAAGGCATCACTCAGATATCCCCACTCTCTGTCGTATGAAATGGCATTGCAGATTGAAAAGAGTTCATCAAAGATTTTAAGCGGAATTGTGAGCTATGTCCTCCCCGAAAAAGGTAGTCTGGTGGAGAAGCTGGGTGAATTGACAATCCATCCTGTTTTCGCAATACCCATGGCGATAGCAGCCATTTTAGCCCTTTATTTTTTTGCTGGAGTTATCGGTGCTCAGATTCTTGTTGACTTCCTTGAAACATTTTTTGAAGATAATATCAATATTCCTCTAAATAGCGCCCTTGAAGTCTATGTCCCGAATTACTGGCTGAGGGAACTGATAGGCGGAGAATTCGGAATAATAACACTCGGATTGAGATATGCGTTTGCGATTATACTGCCAATTGTTACAATTTTCTTTTTTATTTTCTCAATTATTGAGGATTCGGGTTATCTTCCCAGACTAGCAATACTCATGGACAGGCTGTTTAAAGTAGTGGGGTTGAGTGGAAAGGCAGTTATACCGCTTGTTCTTGGTCTTGGGTGCGGAACTATGGCAACAATTGTTACCAAAGTTCTCGAAACAAGAAAAGAAAAAATAATTGCCACCGTTATGCTCGCAGTCGGCATCCCGTGTTCTGCCCAGCTTGGAGTGATATTCTCCATAGCTCCCGATATCACTTCGATGATAATCTGGGTTTCAATCATAACAGTGGTTCTTCTGATAGCCGGATATCTCGCTTCAAAAATGATTAAAGAACCAGAGCCTGTATTCTTGATTGAGATTCCAACTCTCAGAGTCCCTGAGCTGGGCAATGTTGTCACAAAAACAATAACACGGCTTGAATGGTACTTCAAAGAGGTTATCCCCGTGTTTGTGGTGGCAAGCTTATTTATATGGGTCGGGAGAATAACAGGTGTATTTGATATGCTTGTTTCACTGCTAACAATACCTGCTGGGGTTATAGGCCTGCCCGAAGAGGCTGCGATAGTGTTTCTATTCGGATTTTTCAGAAGAGATTATGGTGCAGCAGGTTTATTCGACCTTGCAGACAAAGGATTGCTCAGTGTTTCTCAGATTATAGTTGCTATGGTAACTCTCACGCTGTTTGTTCCCTGTGTTGCTCAGTTTCTTGTCATGGTTAAAGAGAGGGGAATGAAAGTAGCGATATTGATTTTCGTCACTTCGGTAATTATCGCATTTGGGGTAGGTTATTTAACCAGCATCGGACTGGTATTTACCAATCTCGTTTAAGTGATGTGTATGAAGGAACCAAAACATGAGCTAAAGGAACAGCTGGAGAATGTTCTGAAGAGCATCTGGTTGAAGGTTTATGAGGAGAAAACAAAAGCAATTGCGTCGAATTATGACGAACAATTGATTAATGAGCTACTTTCTAAAAAATACGTATTCATTGAGAATGGTGAAATCAAGCTCAGTGAGGAAGGTGAGAGGGTCGCAAGGAAGGTAGTGAGACTGCACAGACTTGCAGAGAGGTTACTGAGCGATGTTCTCGGCATTTCTGAACACAACACCGAGATCTCCGCATGTCTGTTTGAGCATGTGCTGAGTGAGGAAGTTGAAGAGGCAATCTGCACACTCCTTGGACATCCGGCTATATGTCCGCACGGAAGAAGGATTCCCAAAGGAGAATGTTGCCTCGAAGGTGCAAGTCAGATTAGGAGACTTATTTTCAAGCTGAGTGAGTTAAATCCCGGGGATGAGGGTGAGGTCAAATATCTTGTAGCAGATGAACCCGTGCTTCAAAAAATCTTGACTCTGGGGATGCTTCCGGGCAAGAGATTCAGGATTATCCGGGTTTTCCCGGCATATGTTGTCCAGCTCGGAAATACCAACTTTGCCATTGACAAGACCATCGCCGACACAATATATGCCCTCAAAATTTAGGCGAGTCTAAATGATAAAATCAAAAAAGTTTTAAAAGCTCTCGATTTTTCAGGGCTATGAACTTGATTTTACTTGGTGCACCCGGTGCTGGTAAAGGAACTCAGGCAAAAGCTATTGTTGAGAAATATGGAATACCACAGATTTCTACGGGAGACATGCTGAGGGAGGCAGTCGCTAAGGGTACTGAACTTGGAAAGAAGGCAAAGGAGTATATGGATGCTGGAAAACTCGTCCCGGATGAGGTTGTGATTGGAATTGTTAAGGACAGACTTCAGGAGAAGGACACTGAGAAAGGCTTCATTCTCGATGGCTTTCCAAGAACGCTGGCTCAGGCTGAAGCCCTCGATAAGATGCTCTCTGAACTCGGCAAGAATATTGATGCGGTTGTGAATGTCACTGTGCCTGAAGAAGAGGTTGTAAAGAGAATTGTAAATAGAAGATCTTGCAAGAATTGTGGAGCAGTCTACCATTTGATTTACAAACCTCCGAAGGAAGAGGGCAAATGCGATAAATGCGGTGGTGAGCTATATTTGAGGGATGATGACAAAGAGGAGACTGTGAGAGATAGATACAGTGTTTACAGGTCACAGACGGAACCGCTGATTGACTACTATGGAAAGAAAGGTCTTGTTAAGGATGTCGATGGTACCAAGAGCATAGATGAAGTAACTGCTGACGTATTGAAGATACTGGATGCTCTTTAATCTAAACCATAATTTCTTTTATTTGCTTTCCTTTCTTTTTTTTGGTCAGCCATTCCAGGATTTCGTCTATAACCACTTTTTCCTGTCTCAGCCTGTGTCCACCATTTATAACTCTAAGGAAATATTTTGGTTCTCTTGCCTCGCTATAGATTAGCTGTCCACTCTCAAACGGAATTACATCATCTGAAGTGCCGTGAACAATCATTGTACTCTTCGAATTTTTTATCCACCTTAGGGGTTCAAATCTATCAACATCTCTTTTAATTTTTGATAAAAATGATTCATACGTTCCGATACCTCTGAGGAACCCTCTGGATTTTGCATTCAGGTATATTTTATCAAGGATTCTGATGTGGTCAAAACAGCATGGGGTGGCAACGAGTACAAGACTTCTAACCTGCTTCATAGAAGAGGCATATGCCGCAGGAATTCCTCCGAGACTGAATCCCACAAGTTCAACACCTGAAAAATTGTCTATTACATTCAGAAGGTCATTAACCCACGCTTCAATGCTGAAATCACCTTTACTCAACCCAGTTCCTGAAAAATCAAATATAACAGAAGCTTTCCCTTTTGAGGCGAAAAAGGCGGCAAGCTTATCATACCCTTTCTCAAGCACAGAACCCGGCTGATAAGGCATTCCGTGACAGAAAATAACAACATCATCAACATGAACCCTCAAAAAAGTCCGGTCAACGGGTCTGTCAAAATGCATATCTGATAAAAATAGTTTCAGAGGGAGTTATCTCCTCAAGCCAACAAACTCTTCTAATTCAACCAGATCCTGCTCGGTTCTTTTTAATTCTTCTCTTTTCTTCTCAACAAGCTCAGCCACTCTTTCTTTTAAATCGAGTGTTAGTTTATAGCTTTTAAGGGGCCTTCCTTTTCCCTTCTTTTTAAGCTCTCTCTCTTTGACCCATCCCCATTCTTTAAGCTCTTTCATAGCAAGGCTTACTTCTGGCTGCCTTAAATTAGCAGCCCGCTCGATATCTCTTGATATTGCTTCACCAGTTTTGGATAAGAATACAACCACCTTTGCAATGTTCTTATTTAATCCTGCTTCAGATAATAATCTGACGACCTTTTCTTCCTTTTCTGTAAACTCTTCGACCATTATCAACACCTCGATACTTGGAGTATCTTAACATATACTGGCAACTATATAAAATCTTTTCCATTTTGTTAATTATTTAATAGAATTGGATTGACAACTTCATATAATAATTTTTGTAATGATAATAATTTATATATTGTTATCATTTGCGTTGATATTGATGTTAAACAATCAAGTTTTATTAGTTGCTGATACCATAAGGTTCTTAAATTCATTGCCACAAACCACTATGCAGATATTGGGCGATTTGCCAGAAGCCGAAGTGGCCTAGCTGGTTGGGGCGCCTGACTCATAAGGTCAAAAATCATAGGTGACCGGAGAAATCAGGAGGTCGGGGGTTCAAGTCCCCCCTTCGGCAGTCTCTATTCGATTTCTAATCCGTCTCATGACTTTCAAATGGATAGCTTGCTACAGTACTGCTGTAAAGTTAATAAATCTTTTTTCGAGATTCAATCTCAGAAACACATGCTGGATGTCCAAATATCTGGGGAAACAGGAAGAATCTAATCTTCTTTCACCAGATAATCTTCCGTGATTTCAAACGTTTTTATTTCTTCTTTTCTCATCTCATCAAGTTCTTTCTTCAGTCTGTAGGCATACTCTCTGATGATTTTTATTGCGTCATCAGTATTCATCTCATCCATAAGCTCCAAAGTGCTAATAATAATAATCGCCAGTGGATTTCTTAATTTGTCCGCAGAAGTTTCAAACTGGATTAAGTTGGCGACAAGCTGTTCAACTGCTACCTTCCTGCTCTCTTCATTGGCATAAGAGCTTAAAGCGAATGCGATATTACTGGAGAGTCTCTTCAAGAGTGTTGTCTCATTTTCATCAAAGTCAAAATTAGATATTATTCCAATAACCCCGTACTGATTTCCTTCGTGGATAAGTGGAAATGACAGAATGTATTTATGAGGTATTTCTGAGCATTTATTACACCCCACATCCCCCATTTTTATTTTTGTAAATTCGCCGTTTTTAATTGTTTTTAAAACAGCAGGACAGCTATTTAATGCATTTTCAATAAAATTCAGATTAATAGAACCAGACAGGTATGACTCTGAGTCTCCCGGATTTCCCTGCTGAACAACGAATACTCCACTGTAAAGTACGTTAAGTTTATCACATACAGCTTTAAGAACTGTCTCAGGATTTTTTTCTCTTGCAACTACCTCGTTGATTTCCGATAACACCTGAACGAGATTATGCAGCTTCTTCATGTTGGTAATGTCTATGATAGATGCTACACTCTTGCTAGTGCCGGGTATCATGCCGATTGTCAGTAATACATTTCTGATGTTTCCATTTTTATCAATTGCTCGGAATTCATAAGTATTTGGCACACCCTTATTCCTTCTACGTTCTAAATGGTACTTCTTCATGATTTTAAGGTCATCTGGGTGAACGAGTTTAGTCCAGCTTATTTTTCCCTCGATTTCATCCTTTCTGTAACCTGATAACCTTTCGAATTCCGAATTGACCGTAGATATTGTCGTATCCTCTTCAATAACTATCATGGCTGTGCCTGTATGCTCGAAGGTTGTTCTGTATTTCTGTTCACTCTCTTGCAGTGCATCATTCATTTTCTTACTCTCTGTAATGTCAATTGCAGTTGCGGCTATATACAGTGGTTTACCTCTGTCATCTTTGATGACCACACCGTTCATCAGCATTGGAAACACTGAACCATCTTTGTGCATATGCCAGACCTCCATAGCACTGTAACTACCCTCCTCGATCAGGAGCTTATTTATCCTCATAACATCTTTCAACTGTTCCTCATTGTGGAAAATACTTAGATTCTTACCAATAAGCTCTTCAGCCCTATAACCATGGATTTCAGCAAAATATCTGTTAATGTAGAGCAAGTTTCCATTAATGTCCGCAATAGCGACGCCATAATTTGCATTATCTACCAGAGTTTTGAATTTGCGAATTTCTTCATCTGCCTTTTTACGTTCAGAGATGTCACGGGTTACGCCGATTATTTTGAAGGTATTCGTGTATGGAATTGCATTCGTTTTTGTTTCTACCCACACCCTGTTTCCATTTTTGTGATAGAACTCAAGTTCAAGTGTTCGTGAAGCTTCGGGATCTCTATTCCCCTCTTTAATTTCCTGCAATGAACGTTTATACGTGTCCACCACTATTTTATACGATTCGGGAGTCATTAATCTGTCTAGAGGTGTATTCATTGCCTCCTCAACAGTATACCCGAGGATTTTTTCCACTGAAGGGCTTATATACGTAAGTCGCAGATTTTCATCCATCGTCCATATTATATCCTGTACGTTCTCTGCAAGAAGTCTGTAACGCCTCTCACTCTCGTAAACTGCTTTTTCCGCTCTGAATTTGTCCATTGCAAATCCAATATCGTTTGCTATTTCTTTCAACAAACCGATTTCTTCTTCATCAAATTGATTCTCCGAAGCAAAAACTGCCATCAGCATTCGCCTTTCCTGAGTATTGAAGGGTATCAGGGCTGTTGAATGGGGGAAATGATTTTTGTAACTGCATTCGTCGCATTCCACCACTGAACTTTTTACGAAGATAGCCTCATTCAGTTTTATTACACGCTCAATACAGGGCGGAATGTCCTCGCTTCTGTCCAGAAAACCGCCCGTCCCACTTTCCACAACCTTTTTTAACTTTTCACCATCATAAAATGCAATTGTAATTTGAAAGTAACCTCTTACTTCCCTCAATTTCATGCAGGACTTAAAAATCATTGCTTTCAGGTCGTTTTCTTTAATTATTATATGATTAACTTCTCTCATCACCCTCAAAACACGGTTTAATTTTTCAGCACTATTCTTAGCATCCTCAATCCTCTTTTTGGGAAGCAGAAGAATAGGGGAAATAACAAGAACGAGTATACTCGCGTTTAAAACAATGAGGGCGAAGGTAGAGACTGTTATCTGAAATATAACACTCATCAAAACCATTATAACAAAATCGGTGGCAAAAATGGCTGCTGCTATAATCAAAACAAGCATTGTTTCTTCATTAATTCTAAATTGTCTGTTATCCATGTCCGACTCTCCGGTCTGACAAATTTATTTATGATTATTATCATCATAGAAAATATAAACTTTTGGGTTATCAATTCATCTTAGAATTTATGATGGAGAAGTGGTTTGATATAATTATACCACGCAAGCACATTCATATGCTCCCACATTTTAATTCCTCAGTGTATCGCTTAATTACTCTTTCCTTAAATTCATTATCTATCTGAAAAATATTCTATAACGCTATTCACGAATCCCTCTAAAAACACCTTTTCGATTTCAACATTTTATAGTCCCTCTATGCCACGGATCATTGCCAATTTCTTTCTTTATTCTCTCTTTCAGCTCTTCATTGAAGGATTTTATCTGTTTATAGCTCCTGGGTGAAAAGATGACTTTAAAGCTCATTTAAACACTTCATCAAGCTCGTAGAAGTTGTCTTTCTCTCTTTCGTTCATTGCTTCCAAAATATCTTCCATGTCCTCTTCAGTCAAAATTTCATCTCTGTTCAATATCTTCACTGTTACCACATCTGACTCTATCTATTAACCCTATCCACATCCATCGCATAACCTACGTAACAACACCATCGAACCCCCTCCATCTTTATCTTATCTTTGGTGCATAATGGAACCATCGTATATCCCATATGGCATTTGTAGGGTTAAGCAATACCAGCTCACTCATTTACTTTACCTCCTATTGCGTATAACGTTCCGGGGATATGTGAAGTTTGCGGAGCATGAGCGAAGCCAAATTTGAGCGAACAAAGTGAGCCATATATCCACCTGTTGTCCGAGTGTGATAGCACAGAAGCGAAGCGGAGAGTTGCGAGCCCCGCTGATTTTCACATCTAATCAACTTTTTCTGGTGATATTTCAAGCTTTTTCAGTTCCTTACAAACAATGACTTTCTTCCAATCATTATATTCTACCGTAAACACTCCTGTGCCGTTAACAAAACAGACCTCACTTGAACCGGCTTTAATCTTATTAAAAGAACAGATTATGTTCCCTTCCTTATCCTTAACTGAGACATTGGTTAAATCATGCCTTACCTCTATTATTATGACTTTTTCCGTTTCCTCACAGCTAGCCCAGAATGGTGGTATATCAGACTTCCACGGTTTTTCTGTTTGAATTTGGTAATACCAGTGCAAAGCTATTCCTGCAAAAACTATTGCTGAAATTCCCAACAATAATATTCCGATCCTCAGTAAATCCGTTTTGTTTTTCATATTTTAATTCCCCTAATCGAAATTAATAGGCTTGGGATTAAATAAGCTATCGCTATACTTAATGGCCAAAAATAAAAATAAGTAAAATCTCCACATTTTGGAATTACTAAACCTGTTTGGAGTAATAAAGCCCAGTAGCCAAGGTGAATCTTATATTCAACCATGCAGGGTTACTTTGCTTGCTCCCACCTCCTATCCAATCAGAACATTGGTTTGAGCACTACTACCTTGTCAGACTCTAATTTGCTCACATCTGCCTCGGTGTCTGGAATAGCTCCATAGTGCATCGGAATTACATGTTTGACGTTCATTTCACTGACTGCCTTTTTAGCATCTTCTATATCCATTGTGTATGTGCCTCCAACAGGAATTAGAGCTATATCTGCGTTGACGTTTTTCATCTCAGGCGTGTAATCTGTATCTCCGGCATGGTAAATCCTCACTCCATCCATCTCAATTATGTAACCCACATACTGTCCTTTCGGGTGGAATTTCTTATCAATATTGTAGGCAGGCACCGTCTCAACTACAATCCCATCTAATTTCTCTTTCCTGCCCAATTCCAGTGTACACGTTGAATGTCCTTCGACTGAACAGCCCTGCGGAATGACAACAGTTGTTTTTTCAGTTGATAATTTCTTGATAGCCTTGAAGTCCAGATGGTCAAAATGGTCGTGAGTGACGAAAATATAGTCTGCTTTTTCGAGATCTGCACCTTCAGGAATGTCGTATGGATCAATGTAAATCGTTTTGCTTCCCTTCACCTTAAAGCCAGCGTGCTTGAGAAACACCACTTCTGTATTCCCATACTTGAAACTGGATGTCATGCTGGCTATTTGTATTGAGACTTTTTAAAAGTTTTCTTTTGAGTAGAAATATATTCATTAAAAATTATTTTAATAATAAACAAATTTCCAAAACATTTTATATGATAACATTGCAGTATTTCACATGGAGGGGTACATTCTGGTTCTGGGAGCTTTAATTGTAATTATGTTAACGGGCTGTGCACAGGAGGAGATACCGGAGAAAGAAACGCCTGAAACAATCCCAACAGAGGAGGAAGTTGAAGAGGTGAATATTGCAATCAGAAGTTTCTCATTCAATCCAGACAGTGTTACAGTTAAAGTGGGAACAACTGTAATCTGGATAAACGAAGATTCCGTTGTACATACTGTCACTTCCGATGACGGAGTTTTTGATTCAGGAACATTCGGTAAAGGTCAAACGTACAGATATACGTTCAACGAGGCAGGAACCTACAGATACACATGCACTATTCATCCGAGTATGAAAGGCGAAATTATAGTTACTGAATGAAAATAAAAACTAAATCACCTTTAGTTAACTTAAGGTAACGTTGGGGCTGTTGTGAATGGTAAATCTTGAAAAATGCAATAGAAAGCCAAACAACCTTATAAATGAGAAAAGTCCGTATCTACTCCAGCATGCATATAATCCTGTTGACTGGTATCCGTGGTGTGATGAAGCTTTTGAGAGAGCTAAAAATGAGAACAAGCCAGTCTTTCTGTCTATAGGATACTCAACCTGCCACTGGTGCCATGTTATGGAGAAGGAGTCATTTGAAGACCCTGAAATAGCAAGATTGATGAATGAGGTTTTTGTCAACATCAAGGTTGACAGAGAAGAGAGGCCTGACCTTGATGCTATCTACATGACCGTCTGTCAGATGACGACAGGGAGCGGTGGGTGGCCCCTTACCGTTATCATAACTCCAGATAAAAAAACCCTTCTTTTCAACCACTTACATACCAAAAGAGAGCAGATTTGGACGTATTGGAATGAAGGAGCTTATTCCCCAGATTAAAAAAATGTGGGAAGAACACAAAGATGAAGTTGATAAAATTACAGAACAGATAATTAGTCCACAAAGTGATGACACAAAAATCATGCTTAAATTCTTGAGAAAAGAATTCATTCCCAACAAGGTTTTAATCTTCAAATCAGACGAAGATACAGAAATAGACGAGCTTACTGGTTTTACAAAAAATTTAAAGAGTTTGGAGGGAAAAGCAACCGCATACGTGTGCAAAAATTATCAGTGTAATTTGCCGACAACAAATGCATTAAAAATGATTAAGTTGTTAAACTCTGAGAATAAATTGGAGTGATTAAATGAATGTAAAGCACGTTCCGGGAGAGGATAGGGGAGATATCATACTATATGCGATAAGCACGTGCGGGTGGTGTCGAAAAACAAAAGAGCTTTTGAAGAGCCTCGGAGTTGAATACAGGTACATCGATATTGACCTGCTTCAGGGTGAAGAGAAAGACAGGGTGATGGAAGAATTGAAAAAACACAATCCGATGTGCACCGCCCCAACAGTCGTTGTTAATAATAAAGAATGTATCATAGGATTTGATGAAGAAAAAATAAGAAAGGTGCTTGGAAGATGATGGTAGGAGAAGAGGAGGTTCAGACGCTTTATGAAATCCTGAACAGAGAGGCAGAAACTTCCGGATATCACCTCAATCCAGATAGAGAGTTTACTGAATATCTTGTAAAAGGCTTAATAGTCAATGAGAGAAGGTATGGTTATCGCGCATGTCCTTGCAGACTCGCTTCAGGTGTGAAAGCCGAAGACCTCGACATCATATGCCCGTGCGATTACAGAGACTCTGATTTAAATGAATACGGACAATGCTACTGCGGACTTTATGTAACAGAGGAGATTCTGAAAGGAAAGAAAGAAGCCGGTTCAATTCCTGAGAGGAGAGGACAGACTGCAAGGGAAGTAAAGGTTATTGCAGAAGAGGATGCAGGATTGCCATATCCTGTCTGGAGATGTAAGGTGTGCGGATACCTGTGTGCAAGAGATATGCCTCCAGAAGTTTGTCCAATCTGTAAAGCAAGCAAAGAGAGGTTTGAAAGGTTTATTTAGGCGGAAGATTTCATGCAGGTGATAAGATGAAAGTTGAAGATATTTTGAAGAGAGCACTTGAAATGGAGAAGGAAGCAATACAGGAGTACACAAAGATGAAAAAGGATGCGGATGCGGAGACAGCTGACCTGCTTGATTTCATGATCAGTGAAGAGAAGAACCATATGAGGATGATAAATGATAGGCTGAAAGCGATGCGCCTGCTGAAAAAATGAGGGGCGTATAAACCATCAGAAACAGGATTATAATCAGCAGGAATGTAACAACCACAAAACCTCTTGTAACTCTTCTTTCCCTTATCAGTTCGCTCAGAGCCTCGGTGTAGACAACAATTGAAGTTGTGAAGAAAGTCAGCATCAGGAAAGACAGGATTTTCGGAACAGTCTCGATTGGCAGAAAATGTTCCCATATCTTCATAGTATAGTAGTAGACTGCAACGAACTCAATTATAGCTGCTGCTGCCTGTAATGAGGATGTTCTCTTCTGAAGTTCAAGATATTCTCTGTTTCTGAGCGTATCAAGTTTTAAGGAGGCAAGTGTAAATAAATCCCTTATACCATTGAGTGTTTGCTCAAATTTCGACTCAAAGTATTTTAATCTCTCAAAATAGTCCTTAAAGTTCTCTGACTTCTCGATAAACCAGCCTCCAATCCCCCTTGCAAAAACATCAAAGTTCATCATCGCTGAGAATAACTCTTCGTTAACGTCTTTGAATTCCATAAATTTTTTGAAGAAGTCTGTCTGAAAGCCTGATACCTCTGCCAAGAAAGATTCAATTTCACCCATATTTGTTGATTTCTCAGCTTCCGCAGAAAGCTTTTTAATCCGCTTTATAATCTCAGTTTCCTCTCGGGAGATTACGTCTGCGAGCAGATTGCATTCATTCAGAAGAATCTCGGATTTTATGAATTCAGTGTACATTGCCGGTATGAAATCGACAAAGAATTCTTCATCAAACTCCCGGTCAATTCTCAATAATTCTCCGTCATCTTCAACGGCATATCTCCCCATTCTGGAATCATAGAATGTCTCATTTGCTGCAGCAATTTCAACAGTAACCTTTTTTAAAAAGTCATATTCAATCTCCACTTCCCTGCTAAAAAAGAGAAATCCTATGTTTTTGTATTTCCCGATAAGTGCGCTGTTTGAGGCTACAATTTCCACATACCTGTGTCTATCGAATTTTGGTTTCAGTGAGATTCCTGAATTCTTCAGCACATTGATTACATTTTCCATGTCGTCATGGTGAAAGAAGTAATAGACGTAAGCCACGTGCTCGTTAAGATTTTATAATAGAAAAATTTTATTATCATCTCTGTTTACTGGATGGTGAAGTCAGTTAGCCCAGAACATCATCATCCACCATCAGTTCGTAGATTCTCGAGATAATTTTGCTCATATACTCCTTCTGCTCTACGGTGAGGATTGTGAGCTCATCACCCTGCCTTCTCAGGAGATGGTATCTGCCGGAGAGGTTAAGGGAATCGTCCGCGTAAAGACTGATAACTTCTTCAGCCTTTCTCAACACGTCTTCAAAATTTGCTCTCGGATAAAAGCTCTTGCTGAGAAAGACTATTTCATCCGAAAACTCAGGAGCAACTCTCTGCAAACTCCCGATGTAGATTTCTCCTCTCCACTCCACAATAACTTTCTCAGAACTTTTTTCTCTCCATTCAGAATCAACCATCGAACCACACTTGTTCTGTTTGCTGTAGATGAAGCTAAATAAAGGTTTGCAAAAGTGCTGGTTAATTTGCAGGATTTGCTACTTTCGGGGTTTTAACCGCCTATCAACTAAAAATCAAAAAATAAGAAATAGAATTCCTGAAATGGAGAAAATTAAATAAGTCTCTGCATCCAGATTACTCAGAACTCAACTGAAGGTGTATAAAATGGAAATAATCTGGCTCAATGGAGAAGACGTTAAAGAAATACTCGTTATGAGCGAAGTTATTGACGCTGTTGAGAAAGCATTCCATTATCAGGGGATTGGAAGTGTGCAGATGCCTCCCAAGGTTTACCTGTATTTTGAGAAATACAACGGTGATTTGAGAGCGATGCCAGCTTATATCCCTGAAACGGATGAGGCAGGGGTTAAAATTGTGAACTCACACCCTGAAAACCCGGAAAAAGGATTGCCAACTGTATTAGCCACATATATTTTGAATGACCCTTCTACAGGTGCGCCACTTGCAATAATGAATGCGACCTACCTTACAGACATAAGAACGGGTGCCGCAGGCGCTGTTGCAGCAAAATATCTTGCACGCAAAGACTCGAAAGTCCTTGGTATTGTTGGCTGTGGAAGGCAGGCAAAAACACAGTTATTGGGGACTTTAGAGGTATTTGAGATTGAGAAAGTACTCGTTACGGACAAAAACCCTTCACAATGCCAGTTACTGAAAAATGAGATGAAGGGGAGTGGAGTGGATATAATACCATGCGGTATCAGGGAGACATGTAAAGCAGATATCATCACTACCACAACACCTGTCAGAAAACCAATCATCAAAAATGAATGGGTTGAAGATGGTGCGCATATCAATGCAATCGGCGCAGATGCACCGGGAAAACAGGAGCTTGAAGGTAAAATACTTCAGAGAGCAAAAATTGTCATAGATTCGTGGGAGCAGGCTCACCACAGTGGAGAGATTAACGTTCCACTCTCCAGTGGAGAAATTACAGAGGCAAATATATATGGCGAACTTGGCGAAATAATCTCGAGAAAAAAGAAGGGCAGGGTTGATGATGACGAAATTACTTTGTTTGATTCGACAGGGCTGGCTATTCAGGACGTTGCTGTCGCTGCACTTGCTTACAAAAAAGCAATGAAAAATGGAGTTGGTATGAAACTTGTATTTTAATCGTTTTGATCAGTTTTTAACTTCAGTTCTACCTTTTTAAGATAATTTTGAGCCTTAATGTCAATCACATAGGCTTCGGGCGCCAGCACAGGTTTGTGATAGCCTGTAAAGATTCTCATAACCTCTCCAGCCTGAAACGAGCAGTTAAAGGCATAAGACACGGGATTATAATCCACATCTGGATATTCAACTTCCTCGAAAGAGAATCCATCTGGCAAAAAAGTTGTGATTATGTCCGGCATAAATGGAGCTCCGAGTTCTTCTGCCACCTTGGCTCCTTCCTGAATGTATTTATGGGCTATTATTAAATCCACACCCTTCAATTGCTTTCTGAGCTCTGAATAATCATCAGGATACAGGTATGAAACTATACATGTATCGTGACTCATTGGATGAACAATGTCATAACTGTTTGCTTCCAGAGGTTTTATGCTCGAATCAAGTCTTGCATCAACAGGAGTGATAAAATCTCCAATATAACGAATACAACCTATTCCACTCCTCCAGAGCAGTTCCATCAGCAGTCTGCTGCCAATAATTCCAACGCTGAATTTCTTCAAATAATCTATTTTTTCCTCATCAGCCATTCCAAACCAGTATATATTCCTCATGTTATCACGGGCATCATATCCTCATTCAGATTTTAATGCTTTCATCACATCGTGCTTGGTTATAATTCCTGCAATTTCTCCATCTTCAATGACAAGCAGTGCAGGAGAGTTTAAAAGCATTTTAGATATTGTCTCGAGTCCCTCTTCAGGCGAGACAGCAGGAAAAGGCTCTTCCATGCAATCCCTTACCTTTAAATCTCTTGCATCCAGTCCTTTTGACAGAATAATTTTTACTATTGAACTCTCAGTTATACTCCCTGCAGGCCTGTTATTTGTAATTACAGGCATCTGAGAGATGCCATCTATTCTCATCATCTCAATTACATCCTTTACCGTTGTCTCAGGATAAACAAATTTGACTGGAGAGTGCATAATATTGCCTGCATTAATTCTCCCTTCATACATCTCAAGAACGCTGAAAATCTTCTTCACGAGTGATAACTTCGGGTCTATGCTTCCCGATTCAATTCTTGCTATTAACGGCTGACTTACCCCGAGAAGCTCTGCAAGCTTCTTTTGAGTTATACCAAGCTTCTTTCTCCTCCTTTTTATTTCCTCGATTTCGGGCATCATGATTGCACAATCTCAGTTTTTCAGATTCAGTTAATTCCCGAGATATTTAATATTACTCCTATGCATATCCCTGAACAGCAACATTTATATGCGTTATGCATAGTGAAACATATCGGTGTCTATGGAAAAACTGCTACCCATTATAATCTGCCTTGTTATATCCTGCTGTATGGGTGATGTGCAGACAGCAGAAAAAGTGAAATTAAAAGTTTTGCATGCAGGTAGTCTTACCGAACCGATGAAGGAACTTGAGAAAATTTTTGAGGAGAGAAATCCAGAGGTGGATGTTCAGCTTGAAGCTGCTGGCAGTGCGAAAACAATCAGAAAAGTCACTGAACTGGACAGGGAGGCGGATGTTGTTGCTTCGGCAGACTACAGCCTTATTCCACATATGATGTACCCGAAGTATGCGAACTGGACAATCAGGTTCGCTTCAAACCAGATTGTTATTGCCTACCTTGATGACAGCAAATACTCAAATGAAATAAATCAGGATAACTGGTACGAGATTCTTAGAAGGGGTGATGTAAAATTTGGTTTTTCGAATCCCAATGATGACCCGTGTGGTTACCGTTCTCAGATGGTCATACAGCTTGCAGAGTTATACTACAACGACAGCTCGATATACGATGACCTCGTTGCATCTAACTCCAATTTGAAGTTTGTTGAGAAAGATGGAAATTACATTCTTGAAATGCCTGAGTCAGAGAACATAAATCCAAATACTGAGAAATTGATGATCAGAAGCATGGAGGTGGAGCTTATATACGGCATAGAGGAGGGAGAGATTGATTACTATTTCATATACAGAAGTGTCGCAAAGCAACACAATCACAAATTTGTTGAACTTCCTGATGAAATTGATTTGAGCAACGAAAGCTTTTCAGACAAGTACAGTAAAATCAAAGTGATTCTCGCAAATGGAAAGGAGGTATCAGCCAAACCAATTATTTATGGCATAACTATACCCAAAAATGCTCCGAACAAGGAATATGCAGAAAAATTTGTTAAGCTGGTCGTAAGCAAAGAAGGAAGAGAAGTTTTTGAGAAGCTTGGACAGCCGCCAGTAAAAGCGTTTGCAGACTTTCCAGAGAACCTGCCAGAAAGCCTGAAGGATATATGAAGCTAAGCACAATATTCGCTCTGCTGTCATCAATTCTGGTGTTATTTGTTATTTTACCGGTTTTTTCTACTTTCACAACACAGTTTTCAGACTTGAACGGACTTGTTCAGACGTTTCAGGATTATGATGTATGGAGAACGATTTTATTCACTGCTTATGCTGCATTTCTTTCAACCTTATTTGCCGTACTATTCGGTACTCCGCTGGCATACACTCTTGCGAGAACAGAATTCCCCGGGAAAAACGTTGTCTCTGGAGTTGTTGATTTGCCTGTTATCATCCCACATGTGGTTGCAGGAATAGCTCTGCTTTCTGTCTTCGGCTCGAAGGGCATGATAGGCTCAATATCTCCAGTCAAATTCGTTGACGCTCTTCCGGGGATAGTTGTAGCAATGCTCTTTGTATCTGCACCATTTTACATAAACACAGCAAGAGAAGGTTTTCAGAGCATAAATCCAAGGTTTGAGCAGGTTGCGAGGACACTTGGTGCAACGCAGTTCAAAGTCTTCTTCACGGTTACGATTCCATTGACATGGAGGCATATAGCTGCTGGAGCCCTGATGTCGTGGGCAAGAGCAATCAGTGAGTTCGGGGCGATAGTAATAATAGCTTATTATCCTATGGTCGCCTCAACTTTGATTTACGACCGATTCCTTAATTCAGGGCTTCAGGCAAGCAGACCAATCTCGATTTTGCTTATCCTCTTCTCCCTTTCTGTGTTCATTACCATTCGAGTACTGTTGTGGAACGGGAGGAAAAATGAAAGTTCTTGAATTGCAACAGGTATCAAAGAGACTCGGAAAATTTACTCTTCAGGACATCAGTCTCAGCATTGGTAAGGAATACTTTATCCTCCTTGGACCAACCGGGGCAGGAAAGAGTGTTCTTATCGAAATTATAGCAGGAATTATCACTCCTGACACAGGCAGTATAAGTCTAAACGGAAGGGAAATCACCGGATTGCCTCCTGAAAAAAGGCACATAGGATTTCTACCACAGGATTATGCCCTTTTTCCCCACCTAAGTGTAATGAAAAACATCGAATACGGGTTAAGAATAAAAGGTAAAAAGAACAAATTTGAGGTCATTGAAATTTCAAAAAAACTCGGAATAGAGCATTTACTGGAAAGACATCCTGAAAACTTGAGTGGGGGCGAAAAGCAGAGAGTTGCACTGGCAAGGGCTTTGATTGTACAGCCGGAATTATTACTTCTCGATGAACCACTTTCTGCTGTTGATTTAAAGACGAAGGAGAAGCTTATGGAAGAACTGAAGAGGGTTCACAGGGAGTTTGATGTTCCAGTTGTTCATGTAACCCATAGCTTTCTGGAAGCTGGAATTCTTGCAGACAGGGTTGCTGTGATTATGGAAGGAAAAATCATGCAGATTGGGAAAATTAGAGAACTATTGTCAGATGCTACCAGCAGGGAAGTGGCTGAATTTGTTGGAGTTAAGGATTTATTTGTAGAGCTAATCAGCCAGCTGGAGTGAGAAAATGGAAATAAAGTGGCGTTTCTGGTTCGAGCATGATGGAAAACCAGTGCTAGGGAAAGGTGGAGCTGAGATACTGAAAGCCATTGACGAGTCAGGCTCAATATCAGGTGCGGCAAAATCTCTGGGCATGTCCTATAGATTTGTCTGGAATTATATAGACAAGATGGAAAAAAGAATCGGAAAGGTTGTTGATAGAGAAAGGGGTGGGAGTAGAGGAGGCGGTGCAAGACTGACACCTCTTGGTAAATTTCTTCTGGAGAAGTATTACAATTTCGAGAAAGAACTCTGGAAATTATCTGAAGGGTACGAGATACTGGACAATGTAGAGACATCTGAAATTTAGTGGCTCTGGATGAGGGTTAACTTTTCATTTTTAATTTTTGTCAATGTTCTATAGGATGAGATTGAGGAAGTGGATGAAATGTTAAGAAGACAGGTGTTATTCAACACAGCAACTCATCTTCGTTACATCTCTCCTGAAGGACTGAGCAGCAAGTTTTATTGATTCAGATAATGTAGGAAACACGTGCAGTGTATCAATAACCTCATCAACTGTCATCCTGTTTCTGATTATCATCGCACCTTCGTTTATCAGGTCAGCAGCATTCTCTGACAGAATGTGAATTCCGACTATCTCCTGATTCTTACTGTTCACGACCATTTTCAATACTCCCCTTGTATCTCCCATAGCATGTGCCTTGGGCAAGAGCTCCATCAGAATTGTGCTGCATCTGCATCTGATTCCTGATGATAATGCTTTTTCATCCGTCAAGCCAACACTTCCAACAGCCGGATACGTGAAGACAGCATGTGGTACAACTCTATAGTCCATTTTCAGCTTTTTATCAGATAAAGCATTATTTGCTGCAATCATTCCTTCCCTTGCTGCAACAGTCTCAAGCATTGGCTCTCCAACAACATCTCCAGCAGCAAAGATATTATCTGCAGCCCTCATGTATTCATCAACAATGACTTCATCCCTCCTGCCAGTTCTAACCCCTGTCAGTTCAATGCTGATGTTTCCCGTATTGGACTTCCTCCCGGTTGCAATGAGAATGTGCTCTGCTTCAATTTCTTTCTCCTCTCCAGCAACCCTTAACTTCACTTTTTTCATGCCTTTTTCTGAAATACTCAGCATTTCTGCATTTCCAATGAATTTTATCCCTTCTTCTTCAAGATACAGTTGCAGCAGATTAGCAAGCTCTGGCTCCTCTCTCTTTAAAATTCTGCCTCCTCTGAAAACGATAGTAACTTCTGAACCAAACCTCGAGAATACCTGTGCAAACTCCAAAGCGAGAGGTCCACTTCCAAGAATTATCATGGATTCAGGCAGTTCTTCAAGTTCAAGTGCTGATTTATTGGTGAGATAATCCACCTCATCCAGTCCCTTAACAGGTGGTATAAACGGAGAGGAGCCTGTAGCAATTACGAACTTCTTTCCGGAATATTCTGAGCCATTGACTTCGACCTCATTCTTCGAAACAAATTTAGCATCTCCTTCTATAAAATCAACATTCAAGTCAGAAAGAACATCCTCATACTTATCTTCTCTCAATTTCCCAATTAACGTGTTCTTTTTTCTGAATATTTCCCTGAAATCGACTGAAAAAGAACAGAACTTTCTTTCTCTCTGTATCGCATCAGCAACATGCAGCAGGTATTTTGTGGGCATACAGCCAACATTAATGCACGTTCCCCCTATGCCAACCGCTGAATTGTTTATAAGAAGAGTTTTTGCTTTCAGCTCCTCAGCCTTCATTGCTGCTGAAAAACCGGCGGCACCGCCACCCAGGATGATAAGGTCGTACATAGTCCCTCTCAATTTAATCTTTCAAATAAAAAATATTAAGATTTTTTAAAACGAGTCAGCAGGGCAATGGCAAGTACTGCAGTGAGCAGCTCAAAACCCGGTGTAACCAATGGCTCAGTTTTTTCGATGACAGTTTCAGTAACAGTCTTTTCTTCAGTTATCGTCTCTTTTTCTACTGGAGCTTCTTCAACAACAAAATCAATCGTATGGACAGAGAAATTTGGAATATACATGAGACACTGAACTCTGTTCCAGTCCTGAATCTCTGAAATCCAGCAATATGGCACATTACCGGTTGCATTCAGAACAGTTTCTGCATCGACGCAGTTAAGAGGAGTACCATCATAATACAATCTCAGCATCATTCCATCGATGTGAAGGGTTGTGTTGTCGAGATTTATTGACAATATCGTTCCCTCTTCCTCTGGCGAGCTAACAAGCAGCCTGATTCTCTCCCTCTGCATTTCCTGAATCTCCAGGTGTATATCTCTTGAATAGTTTACAAAGTCAAATGTTCCATCACTGCCAATTGCAATTTCCATACCTATCCTGTTATTTGCAATCTGGAGGTTATAACTGTGCATGAATCCAAACATGGGCATATTCACTGGATTTGAGCGAAATATTATAATGCTGTCATCCTCCGCACTAACTTCAATTCTATTATCAGCTAATGTGAGTTCCACGTTGCCAATTCCCAGTAAATAACCTGCCACAACATCAGACTCCACTACAATAAAACTACCATCGCTATATGCCTTCACACCGTCTGCAAGCTCAAAGGTTATGGTAGAGGGTTCAAAGGTCTTTATGTTTATAACCCCTGACGGGTTGTCATGCAGACGAACATAGGCGGTATCTCCTGTAATAAATGTTACAGAGCCTGAAGTGCTTGTTGACGCTTTATTAAAGTTAAATTTGATATTGAAGAACGTGTATCCATTAATACCATAATCCAGCACGTCTCCATTGTCATCCACGGTGAAGGTTACATACTGCCCGTAAGCAAAGCCATGCTGATGCATGAAGCCCATACCATGCATTCCGTGCTGCCATCTGAGTTCTCTACCCTCCTGCCACATGTCATAAGCTCTTCCGTGTCCACCCATGCCCATGCTGCCCATTCCCGGGCCCATCTGGGCTGTTACAGTCTGGACAGCAAACAACAGGATGGCAACAACCAGAACAATTCTCAACTTTTTCATAGAAATCCCCATAATCATTAACTTTCAGAATTTAAAAGTTGTGGCATCCTGTAATTCAGTGCTCTGATAATTTGTCTCATAACTCAGGAGATACAGAAAAGCAGAAGATGGGCCCGGAGGGATTTGAACCCCCGACCTACCGGTTATGAGCCGGTTGCTCTAACCGTGCTAAGCTACGGGCCCCCGGGTTGAGAAGCCATTTAATATAAAAATCTCCTTTTGCATTTTTAACTTCTGTATCTGGATATTTGAAATTTATGGTATAGCACCAGAATCCTCAATCAGTATTAAATCAGAAACTTGAAAGCGCATGTGTTCAGAAAATCATATATTTTGCACATGTTCTCGAATTATTCAGGAGCAAGTCCAGAGAGATATTATTTCAGAGGTGCCAGTATGAAAGAGAGAAGCCAGATAAAGATTGAAAAGGAGTACAGAGTCGATAAGGTCGAAGAAAAGTGGATGAAGTTATGGAGCGAAAAAAATTTTTACTTTAACTGGGATTCTGAGAAGCCCCACTACATAATTGATACCCCTCCCCCCTACCCAACGGGTTCATTTCATATTGGAAACACGTTAAACTGGTGTTATATCGATTTTATCGCCAGATATAAAAGAATGAAGGGATATGAAGTGATGTTTCCACAGGGATGGGACTGTCATGGTCTACCCACAGAGGTGAAGGTAGAGGAGAAGTACAATATCAGCAAGAATGATATTCCAAGGGATAAATTCAGGGAACTCTGTGTTGAGTTTACTGAACGTAACATTGAGAAAATGAAAAATACGATGAAAAGACTTGGATTTTCGGTTGACTGGAGCAAAGAATACATCACAATGTATCCTGAATACTTCAGAAAGACACAGGTATCTTTTGTCAGAATGTTTAACAGGGGTTTGATTTATCGGGAATATCATCCAGTTATTCACTGTCCAAGATGTGAAACCACGATTGCACTTGCTGAAATAGAATACAGGAGTGAAGAAACTATTCTGAACTACATAAAGTTCGAGGATGATGTTGTTATTGCAACAACCCGTCCGGAACTGATTCCAGCCTGCGTAGCCATCGCAGTTCATCCTGATGATGAAAGATACACATCAATTCTTGGAAAAGAGGTGACTGTTCCAGCAACAGATTATAAAGTCAGAGTTATAGCGGATGAAGAAGTTGACCCTGAATTTGGAACAGGAGTTGTGATGATATGTACTTTTGGTGATAGACAGGATGTAAAATGGTGGAAAAAGTACAATCTTGATTTGAGGATTATTCTTGACAAAAATGGAAAACTAAACGAAAAAGCCGGCAGATATGCTGGTTTGAGTGTAGATGAGTCGAGAACAAAAATTATCGATGACCTGAAAGCAGAAGGAAGGGTTATTGAACAAAAGATGGTTGAACATAACGTTGGAGTTTGCTGGAGATGCAAGACTCCGGTTGAAATAGTTGCTGAAGAGCAATGGTTCGTCAAGATTGAGAAGGAAAAGTTAATGAATGCCGCAAAAAAAGTGAAATGGACTCCTGAACACATGTTATCGAGGCTTGAAGGCTGGATTGAAGGCATGGAATGGGACTGGGTAATAAGCAGACAGAGAGTATTTGCAACCCCGATCCCCGTCTGGTACTGCGATGAATGTGGAGAGACAATGGTAGCAAAGGAGGAATGGTTGCCAGTAGATCCAACAGAGAAATCACCATTAGAACCGTGTAAGTGTGGTAGTGAGAGTTTTATTGGCGAAAAGGATGTTCTTGATACATGGATGGATTCCAGCATAACTCCACTCGCTGTTACGGGTTGGCCCGATAACCTGAAAGAATTCCCCACTCACCTGAGACCACAGGGACACGATATAATAAGGACATGGGCATTTTACACGATTTTAAGGTCGGTTGCACTTGTGGATGAAATTCCATGGTATGAAATCGTTATAAATGGGATGGTGCTCGGAGAGGATGGCAGGAAAATGAGTAAAAGCCTCGGAAATATAATCTCGCCTGACGAGGTCGTGGTTAAGTATGGGGCGGATGCACTCAGGCAGTGGGCGGCAACAGGCTCAATCGGAAGTGATGTGACATTTGCATGGAAGGAAATAACCGCGGCATCACGATTTCAGCAGAAGTTATGGAGCATTCTCCGGTTCTCTATGAACCACCTGATTGAATACATGCCGTCTGAAAAAGATGGTGAAAATCTGAGGATTGCAGATAGATGGGTTCTTTCAGAGTTGAGCAGATTGATTGAGGTTGTGGATAAGAGCATGAACGAATACAGATTTGGCGATGCACTGAAGGCAATTAGAAATTTTACATGGTATGAATTCGCAGATAACTACATTGAAATTGTAAAGGACAGGCTTTATAATGGGACGGATGAAGAAAAAAGGGCAGGAAGATATGTTCTTTATAATGTCCTTGACTCTGTTTTAAGATTGCTTGCTCCGGTAACTCCTTTCATCACAGAAGAGTGCTGGAGTTTTCTCAATAAAAACAGTACAATCCACTTGCAAAGTTTTCCATCTTCTGAAGGAGTGGACGAAGAATCTGAGAAGAAAGGGAGGTTGATGAGAGATATAGTGGCGGAAGTCAGGAGATTGAAGCATGACAGGGGAATGGCACTTAACGCCCCCCTCAGGTCTGTAAAAATATACTCTCCTATTGAGATAGATTCAAGAGATATCTCCGGTGCTATAAACTCAGATGTACTGTTACTGGAAGAGACACCAGAAATTAAAACTGAGATAAAGGAATTAAAACCTAAATATGGGTTAATTGGTCCGGTATTGAGGGATAAAGCAAAAATTGTAGTCGAAGAGGTTAAAAAACTGGATTCTGAAGAAAGAACAAAACTTGCAGAAGGTCAGAGCATTAAATTGAATATTTCCGGAGAGGAAGTTGAAGTCAGGGGAGAATGGTTTGAGCCTGTTGAAGAAAACTTATTTGAAGGAAAGGATGTTGAAATTCTGGAAGTGCGAGATGCTATTGTCATTGTTGAGCTTTGAATTCAAATCAGAACGCTTAAACAAATTCTTGAGAAATCCTATTTTGAAGCCTGTCCTCATTTAAAATCCTTTGAAAGGAAGAAAAATCAAAAATAACCTTCCATCAATTTATCCTCAATCTGCAGGCATATTTCGTTCGCTTCAGCATTGACAGGAATTATTTCTATATCTTCAGGAGAAGAGACGCCAAGTCTCAACTGCAAAGCTCTTGCTATCTGTTCCTGGCTGAAAACGTCTCCTCTGGAGACTTCAGGAGTTGTACCATAAATTCTCAGAATTGCAACACCCGCAGCATCGAGAGCAATCCTGTCATCGCTTCCAAGCATTAAACCGGGTTCAATCACAGTTCCTGTGTCGGGACCTCCAGTGGAGAAACCTTTAATAGCATCCATAATCACAAAATCAGGCTCGTATGCCACATTAATCTCGGCTATCATCTTCCTCTGATTTACGGATGTGTGGAGTTCCGACATGTAGTTATATCTGCTTTCCGGATGGTACCGGGCAACCATTCCAACGCTGTTCTTCAGCGACATCGTGAAATGTCCCCCATATCTGTGTGTTTTGAGACAACATGTCTGTATTACCGCATCCGCTTCATTGAATACTTTTGCGAACAGAAATCCTTTTTTCCAGTAACTGTCTGCAGGTTTCATCTCTATCCAGTCATCGATTCCAAGGCTATCGAGAACAACAACATCAAATCCTTTTTCAGCAGACAACTGCATCACACCCATTTTATTGAGGACATCTGCAGTATTGCCCATCCCGCTCCTTTCTGCAAGCACAATCCCGGTGTCTCCTTCTTTCAGGTAATCTATAATAGCAGAAAGGGTATCAATGTGTGTGGAGGCTGGAAATTCATCAGCACTGTTATAATTTGCCTTGACGGCAATTCTGCCTGACAAATCCGATTCTGTAAAATTCATCAACTCCTTAATGCCATGTTCTCTGTCCTGAGTTTTTATCACATAAACCTTTGAAGTTGTCGGAGCTGAAGTTCTGATCTCAACTGTCTGTTTCTCCCCAACCCACTCTTCACTCACACAACCAGAAAAAGCAAGTGAGGACATTAAAGCACACCTCAAAAATTCTCTTCTACCTATCATGGATTGAAAAATATCAGAATAGAAAGTAATTAAAATTTCCTGTATTTTGGTTTACTTACATCTTGTATTCTGACTGTCCTTATAAACCTCTTTAAATATGGAGCATTATAATAATCTCAGTAAATCACTCTTATCTCCTCCGAGATTACAAATAAAACGCAGGCACCCAATAAACGTCAGTATCCAGAATTCTCTCCTTTTTGAATACATCCAGTGTTATAATAAATGCTCTGTCTGGCTTATATGTTTTGATGAAGCTGTAGAAACTTCTACTCAATTTTCTTTCTCCTGTTTTGACCTCTACGGGCACGATTTCATCTCCTCTTGTCAGAATAAAATCTATTTCGGCTTTTCCTGTAGTTCTCCAGAAATTTATTCTCCACCTAAAATTCAGTAACTCCCTGAAAACAAAGTTCTCCAGAATTGCTCCCCTGTCGGTTCTATTATCGAAGGGTACAAAATTATCCAAGACGGCATTTCTCAACCCCAGATCAATGAAATAAACCTTTGGCGATTTCCTTATCTCAGTGACAAGATTTCTATAAAATGGTCTTATTAATTTAATGACGTAGCTGTGAACCAGTACATTGAGGAATTCCTCGCATTTACTATAGGTTGCTTTTGCCTCAGACGATAGCGATGATAACGAGACAATACCCGCAGTTCTGAAGGCAAGAACTTTAACAAGATCCTCAAACTTTCGTGTATCTGTTATTCTGAAGAAAGATATTATATCCTTCTCCAAGTACAGGTTGACTATCTGTTTGAGGATTAATTTCTTTACCTCTTCATCTTCTGCCTTAATTACTTCAGGATACCCTCCAAAAACAACATATTCTTTCAGCAATTTAAGAAACTCGTTCTCAAAAGCAGGTTGTATCGGTTCCTCAGTACCTTTGATACACTTTTTCAAAGATTCCTTTCTCTCCTTGAATAACTTCGAAAGTCCTTCGTCTCTTGCCATAAGAAATTCCTCAAAATCGAACGTTAGGAGATCAAAGAAGAATATTCTCCCTACAAGGAAAGGTGCGAGATCCGTTTTTATCTCTAACGAAGAAGACCCTGAGACAAATATTTTTAAATTCTCTGATTCATCATAGATTATTTTTAAAGACTCTCCAGCATTTTCGCATCTCTGCACTTCATCCAGAAATAAGAATAATTTCTCTTCAGATTTGAATCTCTTAATAAAATCCAGAGGATTCCTTTCAAATTCTCTTCTGTTTTCATACATATCCATATTCACAAATACTTTCTTACCCTCTCTAATTCGATTTGAGATCATTTTCAGGAGTGTTGTCTTCCCTGCTTGCCTTGGTCCTCTGATTCCAATTATCTCCGGTCTTTCGAGCAATTTCTCAATTTTTTCCAGAATCGTTCTATGGAGCAGAGACTCTTCCATATTTTTATACAGCCGTAGATCTATAAAAAATTAACTCCATTATTTTAAAGTGATTTAGAAAAATTATAGAGTTATTTTAGAATTCAGTAGATTTTCATTCTTTACTATCGACAATCCTTCTTGCTTCCCTTATCACCTCGATGTAAACTTCTTCCTTCAATCTGAAATTATATCCTATCATCTGATTCAGAATCTCAAGGAACTCATCCATGTCAATCACTTTTTCCTTCAGAGCTTTCAATAGAACAAAAATGGTTCCTCTTGGTTTTAAATCAAGTAATCTCGCTGCTGTTCTGGCAGAGACCTCATCGATGAGAACTTCTGCATTCAGACTTTTTGCGAGAGAGATGACTGCAACTTCCCCGGGATCAAGTTTTACAGGGATTTCAATTATTTCTGCTCTTAAAACCTTAATCCACCCATCTATGATAGCTTTCTCAACAATATAAGCATCTTTTTTATCCAACCGCTTCCCCTTCTCAACAACTTCAAATTTGACCTCTTCAGGAATGAAGACCTCTTTAAAAATTGTCTTAAGCAGTTCAAGTTTACCCACTTTCGCAAGGAAAATCAGAGGTGTAGCGTTGGAGACAATTCTGCTCATCACAAAACCTTCAGGTCTTCCTTAAGCTCTTCCAGAGTATAGGGAACATGAACCTCTCTTTTTCTGGCTTCCTCAATCATTTCCCAGAGAGATATGCCACATTCTGTTGCTGCCTGCCACAGAGTTACTCTACCCTCCTCGTAATCTTTCAGCGTTTTCTCAATCAACCAGTCTCTTGTCGCTTTTGAAAGAAATCTTCTGATGACTGTTGATCTGTCCATTCCTTCGTTTCTTGCTATCCTGTCTATCAATTTTGCGAGTTCATCATCAACTCTTGTTGTCAGGGTAACAGGCATTTTAACACCTGTATTAAACTTATTCATTTTAATATTTAAGTTTTCTTGAGAAAGAGAGAATATACATTGAGACTGGACTTAGAGTCTATTGAGAGAGAATTTGCGGATTTTTAATGGTAGTTGCGGATTCTTCTCCTATCGTTTATCTGGCAAAGGCGGAGAGGCTTATCAATTCTGAATGAAATTTACGGTCTGATCAAAATTCCCGATGCCATGTATCACGAAGCAGTGGTTAGAGGAGAGAGATAATAGAAAAGGGTTTCTGAGTTGATGCGAGAGTTGTTAATCTCTTTCATAAAACTTTGAAAGACTGACACCTGACTGATGAGAAAGACAGATTTGCTAAGTATTCTTAATAAACTCCTTAAAGGCATCCACCTGCTTCCTGTTTATATCAGAAAGTATAATCCTCTTCAGTTTTGTTCCAGCATTAATATGTTCCTTAATCTCTTCAACCATTATCTTTGCTGCTTCCTCTCTTGAAAAACCACCAACACCAGTACCCAGTGCTGGAAATGCTATACTTTCAATTCCAAGTTCATCTGCCTTTTGTAAGGCAGCCTTAATGGCAAGCCTTATTTTATTCTCATCTGTTATAAAATCCGTCTCCATCGTCGGAGAGTGGATAACATACTTTACTTTAAGTTTTCCTGCAGTCGTCTCAACAGCCTCACCAATTTTAATCGGAGCTTTAGCAACTGCCTCATCCTCAATTTCCTTACCACCAGCTCTTTTTATTGCTCCCGCGACACCTCCACCCATAAAAAGTCCTGTATTGGCAGCATTGACTATCGCATCCACTTCCAGCTTTGTAATATCTCCCAGAAATGTCTCAATCTCAATCCCCTTGTACATGTTCAAATGTCAACTTGACGTTAATAACTTTTTTTACAAAGTAGAATCAGGCTGAGTAGAAGTTCAGTCTTATTGGTTCACCACCTGGCTGGTATACTGTCACATTGCCCGGGATGGGATTCAGATTTACCTTCTTCTGAAACTCTGTCTGAGATTGCCAGCAGCTCGAATTGACCAGAAAAATACCTCTGTAGTATGCTGTTCCATAGGTGTGAACGTGTCCGCAGTGCAGAATATCAGGAATGTCGTCAACAACAAGGTAATCTTCTCTCTCAGGTGCAATTAAGGTTCTGTTACCATAAAGTGGGGCTAAATGCCTCCTTCTCAGCATCTCAATCATTGCCTGATGCGGTCTTTCATATTCAAGTCTCGGAATCTTCATAACGAGGTCATCGATGCTCCGTCCATGATATATCAGCAGTTTAACTCCCTCTACGTCGAGCATCGAGGGGTTTCCAACGTGCATAACGTTTTTCGGGAAAAGACTTGCAAATTCCTTGGGTAAAGCTGGCTGAGGTTCTGCCTGCCTCACAGCATCATGATTGCCCGGAGAGATTATTATTCTAACTCTGTCAGGCATTTTGGCTATCTGCATCGCTGCCTCCTCATACTGCCCGTTTATATCGATTATTTCAAGCTCTCTGTCCTGCCCCGGATAAACACCAACTCCATCCACAATATCTCCTGCGATGATAACGTATTTTACCCTCTCAGCAAGTTTGATAGATTTTTCATTCCCCACTTCGCAATTCAGCCACTTTACAAACGTATTCCACTCCTCATGAAGGAATGTATTGCTCCCGAAATGCGTATCCGAGATGAAAACCATATTGAAATCCTTTTTATTCTTTTTTCCATTCACAGGTACATCCGGTAAAATAATCCTGTCTGCTATGAGACTTCTCCCCCGGAGAAAGCCTTCTACACCAATCGTCTCATCTCCGAGAAGTTCATCAGCCTCTTCCTTCAGCTTGCCAGTTGCAATAACGGTAATTCTACCTGTTCTGTCCTCAAGCTCTATTATTGCATTGCCATTCATACTTTCCCGTTTTCCTACAATCAACCCAACAACCCGCACTTTCTCGGATTTTCGCTTTCTTACATCGGCTATATTCACCGGGAAGAAATTTCTCTGCTGACTGATTATACTGGCAAGTTTTTCGTATCTGGAATTGAAATAAAGAACAAAATCATCGACACTACCCTCGCAGCAGGAACCTCCAGTGATGTCTTTAATCAGGCTGACGTCACACCTCTGCGGAAGAGGTTTTCCGGGCTTTATTTCTTCTTTTAATTTTCGGACTTCTTTTGCTTTTAGCATCTCCAGAACAGGAGAAACATCCTCAGGAGTAATAATAAAGCTGTTACCGGCAATTTTGCAAACTTCTGAGACAATTCTGTCGATATTTTTCTCAGGCTGGCTTTTTAAGATTTCGATAACTGAAGGATGAACGTTGTAACCCTGCATGGCAAACTTTGTTGCAATCAATTTTGAACTCATTTCCTCATCAACTCATCAACACCGGAGGTAATATATTTATTTACCTTTTCCACCTCAGTTAATTTATGAACAGAGATACTGTCATTGGATTTGCCAAAGACCTCATATCGACACTGATTATGGTTGCCATTATACTTGGAGTTGGTTATGGAGTCACCGGCACCTATCCCTTCATGGTTGCGGTTGAATCAGGTAGTATGATACCTCATATGTACAAAGGAGATGTAATCTTTTTGGTCAGTCCCGACAGAACTGAGATTGTGACATGGGCTGAAGGTGTGGAAACAGGTTATACAAGTTTTGGCGATTATGGAGACGTCATAGTCTTTCACCCAAATGGAGATACGAGCAGAACACCAATAATCCACCGGGCAATGGTGTGGATTGAGGAAGGCATGAAGATGCCCAATGGTCAGAAAGCACCTAACTCAGGATACATCACCAAGGGCGACCACAACCCTGTGGCTGACCAGCCAACCCTGACTGCGCCCGTCAAAAAAGAGTGGGTTGTTGGAGTTGCAAAACTTCGAGTTCCGGTAGTTGGTCATCTGAGTCTTCTGTTCAGATAATCTTTTTTCCCTCAGCTATTCCGAACCAGGATATTCAGATTATCGAACCAAAAATCAAACCCGCAAGTGTAGAGTAAATAACAACAAGGGTTACATATGCTGCTGTCTTCTTCGACCCGAGAACTCTTCTCACAACAAGAATATTTGGCAGGCTCAGACTCGGTCCAGCTAAAAGTAATGCTAAAGCAGGACCCTTTGCCATCCCTTTCGCAATAAAAACCTGCAGTATCGGTACCTCGGTCAAGGTGGAGAAATAAATAAATGCTCCGAATATCGAGGCTATCAGGTTACCCGTTACTGTATTACTACCCACAACCTCCTCCACTAACTTCTGAGGAAGCAGAGGCATGAGGAACCCCGCAATGAATACGCCAATGAACAGGTAGGGAATCAGCATTTTAGCGAAATTCCATGTTTCGAGTAACCAGTCTCTGGTGACATGTCTATCAAACTTTGCCAACGCAATTGATCCCGTAAGGATTATAAAAAATGTCATCAACCTGTATTTAATTTGCTGATTTATCTGCAATCCATTGACGATTAGAACAGCGACCATCGACAGGAAAAAGACAAGAATAATGTGTCTCGGGATGCTTACTCCACCTGTTTGAAAGAATAACTCTCCTTCCCCTGCTCTTTCCCTGAATACTGCCTCCATTGAAAGTCCTACAAGAATGGAGAGAATTATTGCCGATATTATTCTTGCGAGCCCGATTTCAATTCCAAGAACGCCTATTGTGAGAAACATTGCTGCAATGTTGATTGCAGGACCTGAGAAAAGAAAGGTAGTTGCTGGACCAAGACCAGCTCCTTTCGTCCTGATGCCCGCAAATAATGGCAGAATTGTGCAAGAACATACAGCAAGAACTGAACCTGAGACCGATGCGATTGAATATGATATGTATTTCTTACTCGTCTGCGCAAGGTATTTCAGTATTGCTTCTTTTCTCACAAAAACACTGATAGCTCCAGCAATAAAGAAAGCCGGTACAAGGCATGTTAGAACATGCTGCACTGCATACTCATGCAGCAGATTGAACCCGCTGAGAATTGGGGTGCTGGATGTCTGACTCTCTATCGGCATAAAGTAAACTGCCAGAAAAACCGCTAAAATTAGCAGGAAAGAGTCTCTGTCTTTCATTCATCCGGGTTATCCTGAATTATTTTCAGAAGTTCTGCCTCATCTTTTGGCATTCCAACCATCACAGGTTTATCATTTATGAGCAGTGCAGGACTACCCATGATACCTCTTTTAACAAGTTCATTAAAGTCTTTGATGTATTCAACCTCCGCACCAATTTTCTTTTCATCAACCAGCTTTTTTACCAATTCATACAGAAGACCACATGTCGGGCAACCGGATCCAAGAACTGTTATTTTCATACTCAATCACCTCTGTATCTCTCCAATTGCTTTTTAGACCACTCAAATAAATTATTTTCTCGAATTATTTTTTTAACATACTCATCATCCGGGAAGGAGATTGCATTCTGCAAACAGTATACCTCACAGGCTTTACATCCTACCCTGCAGTTGATGGGGTGTTTAACAGCAGGCATGCCATCTGTATAATCAAATACTCTCCTATCGCAACCAAGAACACAGAGTCCGCATCCGTTGCATCTTTGCATGTCAATTTCTGGATACCACTCGATATCTTCCCTGTCAAGAATCATCCACTTAGAATACTCTTCAGAGATTAATTTCCTGACTCTATCGTCTGAAATTCTATAATAAATTGATTTCCCCTCCCTTCTTGAGCTCAAAATTCCCATATCCTCAAGTTTGTTAAGCTGAATTGAAACTGTCGATTGCGTCCTTCCCGTTTTCGGAACAATTTCACATACACATTTTTCTCCATCTGTTAGCTCACTCAATATTTTCAATCTTGTCTCATCGCTGAGAGCTTTGAAGATTCTAAGAGATTTTAACATATTGATATTTTGACAACTGTCAATATATAACTTTCGTCCATTAAAATACCAGAATTTCTGAAGTTTGCATTTGCCTAAAAAATAGTGTTACGATGATGTATCAACATAAGCGTCCAGTACGTACTCTGTCAGTATCAGATTGTCATAGTATATTGACACATTCAGTAAGTTGCCGCTATAGCTTGTTTGCAAAACCGTATTGTTTGTTAATCCACTTCTCAGCCTCTCAAAATAAGAATTCCACGCACCTGCATACTCGGTCGTCATGTTCATGTAGATATATCCACTCTGGTTAAATGCTCTTGTCTCCGATGAGTTGAAATTAACCTCAATATTGACAAAACCATATCCGCCGACAGAACTGTTACCCTGAATTCGTATCAATGCAACGAAAACAATCATTTCATTTGCTATCTGCTTTCTGTAGATGAAAATTCTGGGTTCTGAGACTATCGAGACCCCTCCATCGTAGCTTTTCTGCCACACGCCTCCATTCTCGAACGCGACCCTATAGTCCTCGAACTCATACTCAATCAGTCCAACATTGTATTTCGTACTGTAGAGGGTGGTGGTGTCATTGGATTTGACAGTGATATTAACCTCGTTCTGCTCTTTCACTGTTACCATCCCCTCATTGACAAGAAGTCTGATGCTCTTCTTCGGATTTTTGCTGTATGCTGAATATTCAACCATGTTCTGAATCTTTCTGAAACCCTGATTCATACTTTCGAATTTTACTCTCTCTTTCGTATCCGAAACGACAGAATAAGAGTAAACGAAGGCAACAGAGGTGATTAGGATAACTATGCTCAAAATGAGAATATATCCCAGTACTTCCGAAATACCTTTAGAATTCATAGTACCTCCACATCCAGAACATATTTTGAAATTACAAGCCGGTTGAAGGTTATGTTTGCCGTATTTCCTGTCACATTCGCATTCAGAGATTCAAAATATCTCATCCATGCTGCATCATAGTCTGAGTCAACTGTTATCACAACATACCCGCTTGTATTGAATACCCTTGTTTCAGAGGAGTTCAAATTTATCTCCACATCTGAGAAACCTCTTCCTCCTGCTGAACCGGTTCCAATTATTTTTGTGAAGCTGATAGTAACGGCATCCCCTGAAACGTGAATCCTCGGGCGTTCCACCATTATTGTGTTGCTGCTTCTGTCATCTCTTCTCCATACTCCTCCATTCTCTATGGCAATGGCTCGCTCTCCATACACGTATTCAATTTTGTTCATCGTATCGTTTATTGAATAAAGTGTCATAGTAGAGTTGTTAACGTAAAGCTGGAAGTGATTTTCTTTGATTTCTAAACTGCCATCAGAAGTCGGAATTCTGAAAATTGCATTTGGGATTACATCTACCGATACCCTTACCATCTGCTCATGAAGTGACACCATCTGAGTAATCATATTTCTCATTCTGATGCTTGTCTGAGTCTCTTCTATCACCGGAATACCATACATAAAAAGAACAGAAATGGTTAGAACCATCACCAGCAGTATCAGTATTCCACCCATTACTTCTGTAACCGCTTTATCGTTCATGTCAACTCAACCCTCTCTGATTCAACCGTCTGTATTCTAACCTCCCCTGAAGGAAGATAGATTGTACGCAAGGGAGTTGTTACGTTGAAAGGATATGGTATGAAAGTGACATTGGAAAGACCATATACATTGGTGTTTACTGTGCCCTCATTCTCAGGTCTAACATAGAAGCTGACCGTCCACGTCTCGTTAATCCTGATTGTTGAAATATTCCATGTTATTATCGTTTGACCCCCGCTGTAGGTTATATTGGCTCCAGAAGGAACAGTCGAGAGCTCTATGTCTTCTGGCAGAACATCCGTAATAGTGATATTCGTCCCTGCTTTCTCTTTGAGCTCCCGGGCTATCTGTTCGTAAATATCCTGCAAATCACTTGCGGTGGCTGCAAAATGATAGTATGAAGGGGATGTAGCGATTTGCTCAAGCAATGTCTCATTTGCATCACTTCCGAATCCAATTGTATATATCACTATGTTCTCCTGACCGTTGACAACCGTGTTCTTTGCTGTAGTTGCATTGTTTATTGCAAGCTCAATAGCATTACCCGGAATCGTCGGATTCCCATCCGAAAGTAACACTATTACAGGTGTTGAGTTGATGGGTGTGTTAGCTTCAAGTTCCTTCTGTGCGACATATATTCCGTCTCCCATTGGTGTGCCGCCATAGGCTGTTAATCCATCAATGCTTGAATTTGCAAGGTTAGTGTTGCTTGTTAGCGTCTGAACAACTTCAGCCTGTCTGATACTTCCATATGATCCAGTTCCATTGAAATAAGCGACTCCAACAACGTCACTACTCCTGAGAAATCCATTGAACGTCTTTGCAGCTATCTTTGCAGCATCAATTTTAGCTATATAGGTCTTCAATTCAAATTCCTGACTACCGTATGGAAAGTCTGCGACGACATATGCTGTATAGCTTCCACCCGCATTCGATTCAGTGTATCCAGAAGAATCGGAATATGGGCCATGCAATGAACCATCATCAACCCA
>MTMJ01000122.1 GCA_002010045.1 Archaeoglobus sp. JdFR-22
TCAATGTCCTTTTGATTGGGATGGTTGTAGCTGTTGGTATAAGAGAAAAGAGAGTCTTGCAGAGGTTGGCTGAGATGTGAGTTGGCAAGTACCTTAATAATATAATTTACTGGTTTAATGAATTTAGATTATTTATGTTTTGCGGTGAATGTAAGTACAATTCAGTAATTCGTACTAATACGGCATTCTTCGAGAATTTGACAGAAAAGAAATCATGCTGAAGAGCAGGAAAATAGTTTTATTCTATGGAAATTCTATTTTCAATTGAGATAAATGAAAAAAATTGTATTGGTGTTAACAGCACTTGGACTGCTGATTTCCGGGTGTAGTGATAAAACCGAAACACAGAATGTGACAACTCCCGAAGAAACACCGACTTCCCCAATTGTGATAAGGACTAAGGCAACCCCACCACAGTGGATAACAAAAACACCAAAACAGTACCTCAGATTGCCGGAACTGGATAGAATAAGGTTTCAGATTGAAGAAGAAATATCGAAGTCAGATTTCGGGGATTCAAAGCCCGCTATAATTGATGTTGAATTGAAAAACAACGAGCTTTATGTCAAATATTCAACTGATAGGTTATCAGACAATGAAATCTACATAGAAATGCAGAAAGTTGCCTCGATTGTTGAAGATTCTTTTGAAGAATATCAGAAACCGGGAAGGGTGACAATAAAGGCAGTCCCGAATAAAGACTATAACTACGAGACGAGCTTACTGTGGGAGGAATTTGTTAAGCTCGCTGAGCACAAAATGCCGAACTCGGAGTGGAGTAAAGCAACAACAAGGAGTAAATAAGCAACCTCTCATTTTCCTGCGGTTCGAAAAACTTAATACTTTGCAGAGTGAGTAAGAGTCGGGTGGTAGAATGATAAAACTTACAGAAAAACAGATTTCGGATTATTTTCACCGCAGCTACTCAGCTGTTGATGGATTGTGGTTCATGAAGGTTGAGGAGAAATATGGATTCGATACAGCACTTGAAATTGACAGAGAAGTCTGGAAAGTTCTGCCAAAGATTCAGGCAAGACTCCTGAAGTCCATGAGTCAGTTTGACACGGGAATTGTTGGTCTTTTTGAGTGCTTCACAACAAAACTGAAACTTGATGGTTTCGAGTTCAGGACTGAAGGTGGGATGAATGAGCTCAAAATAATAATCAACAAGTGTCCATGGCACGAAACAATGGTTAAATCTAATAGAGAGGATTTATCAGAAAAAGTAGGAGATGTGATATGCAGCACAGAATATACAGTATGGGCATCCGAATTCGGCGGCAACATTCAATTTGAGCGTGGAGATAGACTTTGCAGGGGTGACAGTAATTGTGTTCTGAGATTCAGTTATTCTGAATAGGTGACAGTTGTGCTGGAGTATCTGTACCCTATCCGAACATACCTGATTGTGGCTGGAACAATCGAGAAACCGAATGCAATGACGGCTGACTGGGTCATTCCACTATCATTTGAGCCTTCACTTGTGGGAATATCCATTGAGCACACAAGATATACAAACAAGCTAATCAAAGAACAGAAAAATTTTGTTGTGGCAGTACCAACCCTTGAGCTGCTGAGAGACGTCTGGATTGCAGGAACAACGAGTGGCGCAAAGACCAATAAAGCTGAGAAAATGAGTGTTACCTTTGTCAGGTCAGAACATGTTGATGCTCCATCTATTAAAGAATGTCAGGCAAACATTGAGTGTAGAGTTGTAAATGAAGTGGAAGTGGGAGACCACACCCTATTTGTGGGGGAAATTGTTAATGTGACCTGCGGTGATGCTTTTATAAGCGGTAAACCAGACCTCAATTACAGTTATATCCTGCACTCAAGCTTTGGTAAGGGTTTTACTGTAAACAGGCAGGAAGAATTCAAACCCTGATTTAACGGCCATCATAGAGTCTCTTTCCAAGAAATTCGGGTAATCCGGCTCTCAAGACAGCCTCATAAACCTCGTCTATGTTGTATCCGACACGCTCAAGCTTTATTTTAAGAGAATCGGAGTCAAATATGGCATATGCAGCTCTTGAATCTCCATCTCTGGGCTGCCCCACACTACCGGGATTCAGAAAGAATCCCTTCTCAAAATTTTTCTTGAACTGGATGTGAGTATGTCCCACCACGAGATTTCCGTATTTTTCGACAAAAGAATCAATGAGCGGGTCATATGGAAATAAATATGTTGTCAAAGCAGATTCGTTTTCTGCGGGCATTCCATGGTAGATTCTGAAATACTCCGTTTCTATTGAAACTAAAAGTGATGCAAGCCATTCAAAACTTCGCTCGTCAATACGCTCCTTAGTGTAAATGAGCGCTTTCACTGCATAAGGGTTCATTCCCGAAAAATCTGACCTCAGGATTGCATCATCGTGGTTACCCAGAACACTCTCGATTCCCTCTTCAATAAACTTCTCTATTGTTTCTTTCGGGTAGGGGTAGTATCCGATTACATCCCCTGCGCAATAAATCCTGTCACAGGAATTGAGCTTTTCGAGTACTTTCTCAAGTGCTATGAGGTTGGAATGTACGTCTGATATCAGCCCAATCCTCATCACATTAGATTGCAGGTTAAAGTATAAGTTTTTAACAGTAACATATAAATTCAAGAGAGGAAGTGTTGACTCATGACTCTCGATACCTCAGAAAAACTGACGAAAGACGATAAATTTAAATTCTCATGCCATAAAGGGATCAGCTGTTTTAATAAGTGTTGCAGTGATTTGACCTTATTTCTCATGCCCTATGATGTGATCCGAATCAGGAAAAATCTTGGCATGGGTTCTGCGGAATTTCTTGAAAAATACACAACCTGCCAGATTGGTGATAGTTCTGGACTGCCGGTTGTTTTTCTGAAGATGAATGAAGACAAAACATGTCCATTTGTTACCACGGACGGATGCAGAATTTATCCGGACAGGCCCGGTGCATGCCGGCTGTATCCTCTTGCAAGAATGAGAGGGACGAAGGAGGAATACTACTACATTGTCAGAGAAGAGCATTGTGAGGGTTTTGAAGAGGAGAGGGAGTGGACTGTGAGGGAGTGGATTGAGGATCAGGATGCCAAAATTTATAACAGAATGAACGATATTTTTATGAGGTTACTTGAGAGCAGGTTGAAGCGTCCCGACAGACAGTTCACTGATAAAGAACTGACAATGTTTTATATGGCATGCTACAATCTGGACAGATTCAGAAAATTTGTCAATGAGACTAATTTTCTTGAATACTTTGAGGTGGATGAGACACACATCAATGAAAGTGATGTGGAGTTGATGAAACTTGGAATAGATTGGATTCGCTTCTCTCTCTTCCGGGAACCAACCATGAAATTGAGAACTGAGGCGCAGTAAGTTCAGTACTTTTTCTGGAATGTGAATAACTTGATGAGTATAAATCCGGCTATAGTACTGATTGAAATCAGCATGAGAAATGTATCAATGGGTGGGAGATGGTTGTCATTTATCCATAGCAGTCCGTTAACAACAGATATGGTCATGAAAGTCAGTATCAAAGACAGAAAAGCTCCTCCAGCTAAAAGATAGGGCATCTTCACCCCTCTGTGCTCCAGAAGGATTGTACAGAATATCAGAAAAATTGTGAACATCAGAAGAACATAGGCTATGCCCGGAGTTTTGAAGTTTAAAAACATTGCATAGAGTCCATAACCCCAGAGGAATATTATAAAACCAACGCCAAAGGAGGCAATTAAGTGGATATAGAATCTCCTCGCCACATCCTCTAAAATCGGTTGCATGATGTCCATGAAATCCAGAAAAATTTAAATTTTTTTATCTACCGGGGAGATTGACATACTGAGTTCTGTTGTGGTATCTCTTAAAAGTTCAATAATCTCTCTGTTAATGTCGATGGCTGCCTTATCCGCTTTTATCAACAGTGTCCTTCTGCAAATGAAGTCGCTCTTTCGGATAACAATATCGGTTGGATGGTTGAATGTAAGTTCTCTGCTCCCGTATCCTGTCAGTAATTCCGTAAGTCCGTAATCGGGTAATGAAATCTCAACCATGACCAGCACAGAGTCCATCAATGCTTTTTTAAATCCATCAGAAAGTTCGGATATCGATTTATCAGCACCAACACCGATTATACAGTCTCCTCTTTCCGTCAGAGATTTCTCTTTTGTAACCTCCAGAGTGGTTTTATGTGTTGCTCTTATCTCAGGATGGCCTCTGGCAATAACAATCTCTTTCACTTTATTTCCTCATAAAGTCTTGAGAGGTCAATACTGTGAGTCTCTTTTACAACATTTAAAACGAGCATAGTATATGTTTTTATTACATGCTCAAGACCGGCAACCCTCTTAACAAATCCATTGAGAGATTCTCTGTCATTGAATTTTGCAACGACAACCATATCGTACTCTCCGGTCACATCATAGACAGCAGTCACATTTGGCTCGTCGGCAATAGTCTCCTCAATCTCGACAAGGTGCCCTCCTTTTGCAGTAACACCGATAAGAGCAATCAGATCAAATCCAAGCTCAGAATAATTGACAATGGGAATAAACTTCTCAATTACACCATATTTCCTCAGTTTATTGATTCTGTTGTAAACAGTCCCTTCAGCAACACCGAGCTTTTCTGCTATTTCTCTCAGACTTTTTCTTGCATCTTCCTGCAGCTCAACAAGTATCTTGACATCGAGGTCATCGATTCTTCCTTCCATACCAAAAAAGATATTCTACAATATTTTTAATTTTCGCTGGTAGTTTATGCTGACACAATCAAATTTATGGTGTAAGATTGAAATTTCTCTATTCTGAATCTGCGGGAACAAATTTTGTTCCATAGTATATGATTCCCGATTCGCCCTCTTCCCCATATTTTCTGAATACCTTTCTGACCCTCATCCCTGTCTGTACCTCATCAGGACTGCATACAAGCTGTGAAGTAATTACAGGACCATCATCGAGCTTTATCATTGCTACAATGTAGGGTTTCCTCATCCTCGTATTTTCTGAATCATGAACTACAGAATAACTGATGACCTTGCCACAATCACCAAAACGAATCTCTCTGATATTGCTTTTTCTTCTGCAATTTGGACATACATTCCTCGGAGGGTAAAAACTTCTCCCACAATTTTCACAGTAACTCCCTACAAGGTCATACCTGTATTTTATCTTTCTCCAGAATCTCGGAAGCATTATGCCACCTCAAATATTGAGACCACTGCGGTTGCACCTGTTCCGCCAATATTAAGTGCAAGGCCCTTTTCAGCCTCAACCTGTCTCTTCCCAGCATCTCCCCTTAATTGAAGGGCAATTTCGACCGCCTGTCTGATTCCAGTCGCTCCGATAGCATGTCCGCATGCCTTCAAACCACCCGATGTATTAACTGGCAACTCTCCACTTATCTCGGTTCTACCTTCTCTGACCATTTCTTTGCCTTTTCCTTTCTCCACAAAGCCAAGGTCTTCATATGCAATCAATTCAGCTATTGTGAATGAGTCATGAATTTCGGCAATGTCTATCTCATCAGGTGAGACATTTGCCTGTCTGTATGCAATTTTTGATGCCTGAACAACTGCACTCATTGTGATGGGGTCAGTTCTGTTCTGGAGAGACAGATAATCGCTCGCCTGAGAACATGCAGCAAGATATACTAACTTATCGGTGTATTCTTTTGCAGTTGTCTCATCTGCAAGAATGACCGCAGCAGCACCATCAGATATTGGAGAGCAATCGAAGAGACGCAGGGGTTCAGCGACGAAGGGGGAATTAAGGGCAACGTCCATAGAAATCTCTCTTCTAAACTGAGCTTTGGGATTTAAAGTTGCATTCCTGTGATTTTTTATGCTGATTCCCGCAAGGTCTTCAGAACCAGTTCCGAACTTCTCCATGTGCATTCTTGCCATCATTGCATAGAGTGAAGGTAAATTAGCTCCAACAAACCACTCCCACTCCCTGTCTGCAGATGAAGAGAGTATGTCCATTGCTGCATCGCTACCCACATCGGTGACTTTCTCTACACCTGCAGCAATAACTATATCGTGCATTCCTGAAGCGACAGCCATGAAAGCCTGTCTTAAAGCAAGCCCTCCGCTTGCATCGGCCCCTTCAACCCTCGTTGCAGGAACGTTAAGCTCGGCCAGACCGGCATAATCTGCGATTAATGCTGCAATGTGTTCCTGCGCAAGGTATCTTCCACTGCTCATATTTCCAACGAACATTGCTTCTATTTCTTTTCCCTCAAGGCCAGAATCTTCAAGAGCCTCAACACCTGCTGAAAGAAATATATCTCTGAAACTGAGATCCCAGAGTTCCCCAAAATGACTCTGCCCAACTCCAATTATTGCAACTCTTCTCATCACTTCACCCTTATTTTCTTTCTCATCTTAACATAAATTCCATAATCAATTGATACACCTTTCCTGATTTTATCCCACACAGATGGATTTCTTCTGAAACTTTCAATTCCGTCTTCCACTGTGATTGAAAATGCATCACTTCCAGCCCCCGAGCCGAAAGATACCATCAGGATTCTCTCAGATGGTTTTGCAATATCAAGAATCGCAGCAAGTCCGATTAAGGAAGAACCGGAATACGTATTACCTATATGCGGTACAACAAGACCATGTTTGATTCGTTCCATGTTGAATCCAAGTGTTTTTGCTGCTCTGACCGGAAACTTTCCGTTTGGCTGGTGAAAAACTGCATAGTCAAAATCAGATGGATTCAAACCGCTCTTATCCATCAGTCCTTTTGCCGCTGAGATAACATGCCTGAAATATGCAGGCAAGCCTGTAAATCTACCACCATGTTTTGGATATGGCTGTCCTTCCCGTCGCCAGAAATCGGGAGTGTCCGTTGCGAAAGAGTATGTGTCTTCAATTTCCGCTATCAAATCTCTCTTACCAAGTATATACGCCGCACCTCCTGCTGAAGCAGAGTACTCGAGAGCATCTCCCGGAGCCCCCTGACTTGTATCTGCACCAATTGCAAGCCCGTAATCAATCATACCTGAAAGAATCATTGAAAGACAAATCTGAAGACCGGCAGTACCTGCCTTGCAGGCAAATTCAAGGTCTGCTGAATAGAAGTCGTTTCCTGCAGAGATTGCTTCTCCGACAATTGTTGAGGTCGGCTTCACAACATAAGGATGACTTTCTGAACCAACATAAACTGCCCCGATATCCTGAGGATGAATATTTCCTCTGTTTATTGCCTCTCTTGCCGCCTCAACAGCGATCGTGGCAGTATCCTCATCAACATCAGGAACGGCCTTTTGATAAACACCGAGTCCATTTTTTATTATCTCTGCGTTCTCTCCCCAGATTCTTGCAATCTCATCTGAGCTTATTCTGTACTTCGGGATGTGCGTACCGTAGGATACAATTCCGGCATTCAGGGTCATTTTGTTATCCTCCTCAATGATTTTATCATCTTCTCCACAGGCATGGAAGTAGCGATGAGGTGTATTTTCTCAATATCAGCGATTTTCAGGGCAATCTCATCAACATCTCCGGCTTCAATTCCGTGAAGAATCACGACAGCGGGTTTGAGATTCGCAACCCTCACTGCGACAAGCGGGGATCTTCCCGTTGTCACTTTCATAAAAATTAAAGCCCTTTCGGTTGTGAACCCGTAAAGTCTGTAAAAATCATAGGAATTGAAGGTTAAAATAGCTTTTATACTGTCAACAATAGTATAGCCATTTACGTTTTTATCATACGAATTGAGAGCTTCTCCTCTGACAATTTTTACGAGTTCGGATGAAAGAATCGGTTCATCATATTCTTTCATGTCAACAATCACATCTATTTTAAATCCGTTCAGAATATCCCTGTATCTCGAAACCGTTCTAAAACCTCTTGCTTTGTCTATGTCAAGTAATGCAGCAATTATTTTTCTTATAAAGGCAATTCCCGGCGATTTTCGCCTATCACTTTCATAATCACTGATTACAGACGGAGAAACTTCCAGTTTGGTAGCAAGTTCTTTTTGTGATACCTCGAATATCTGCCTCCATTTTTTCAGCGTTCTGCCCGGGTTCTCTGCAAAAACTATTTCACCGGAAATTTTATCTGCCATAGCCTTGGTAGTGGAATCCATAACTTCTGATAAGGGCATCCGTTTATAAATTTTCCGATTAACGAATAATCAATCGTCAATTAACGCAAAAATTCGTTCACAGGATAAAAAGATTAAATAAGGGAAAGTTTTTAAGCACTCGAACGATGCGTCGATATTAAATTGTAAAAAAAGCTAATAAAATTCAGATTGAAAGGGAAATTGATGATAAGCAAAAATTCAATCATAGGGATGGTCAAATGAGAATATGGCTTGTTGGTGCTTACGGAATTGTCTCTACAACTGCAATGGTCGGTGGAAAGGCTCTTGAAAGAGGAGTAGCCAGTACAACAGGTCTTGTTTCAGAACTTCCACCTTTTGAAGGACTTGAAAAATATGCTCCTCTGAATTTTGAATTCGGAGGTCATGAAATCAGACAGCTTGAGAATGCTTACGATGCAACACTTGAGCACCTGAACCTTAACAGGCATTTTGATTTTAAACTACTTGACGCTGTTAAAGATGATATGATTCAGATAAGAACGGCAACAGGAACAGCAATAAACTGTGGAAGTGGAATTGATGAACTTGGAGAAATCAGAACAATTGAAGATGAAGAAATTGGTCTGAGAGAAATCACAGAAAAATTGATGGATGATATGAAAAAATTCTCCGATGGAGAAACAGTTGTAATCAATGTTGCATCCACAGAGCCACTGCCTGAGTTGAATAAAAAATATCACGACAGTATTGACGGTTTTGAAACTTTGCTTGATGAGAACAGGAAAGAATACGCCACTGCAAGCATGCTCTATGCATATTCTGCCTTAAAACTTGGGCTACCATACGCCAATTTCACACCGAGTTCAGGTTCAAACATCCCTGCGTTAAGGCAGCTGGCTGAAGGAAAAACCCCCCATGCAGGCAGCGATGGCAAAACGGGCGAAACACTCGTGAAAACAACCCTAGCGCCAATGTTCCTCTACAGAAACCTGCAGATTATCGGATGGATGAGTTACAATATTCTTGGAGACTATGATGGAAAGGTACTTGCTCACAGAGACAATAAAGAAAGTAAGGTTGAGAGCAAGGACAAGGTTCTTGAAAAGATGCTCGGATACTCACCCTTCAGCATAACTGAAATAGACTTTTTCCCGAGTCTTCTTGACAATAAAACAGCATTTGATTTCATACACTTTGAGGGTTTTCTCGGTACAAGGATGAAATATTACTTTATATGGGATGCAATCGATGCGATTGTCGCTGCCCCGTTGATACTTGATATTGCAAGATTTCTGCTTTTTGCAAAGAAAAAAGGTATAAGTGGTGTTGTTAAAGAACTTGGTTTCTTTTTTAAAGACCCGATGGAGTCTGACCTTGTGAATACACACGAACAGTTTTCAGAGCTGATAAACTGGTACAATCAGGTCAAAGATTGACAGAAAATATTGAGCGGGCATTAGAGAAAAAATTATTAATTCAGGTCTTAGACTACCGCTCGATGGGAAGTGTAAAGGATGTTATAATTGGAGAAAAACCAGAGCAGAATAGAATGGGAAAGGGCAATTTCGTTTTTTCTGACCGTTATTCAGTCTTTGATTACGGTGAAATGCCTGATCAGATAGAAGGAAAGGGGAAATCACTCTGTATGATATCAGCCTATTTCTTTGAGAGGCTTGACGAAGCAGGCATTAAAAATCATTACATCGGGTTGGTTGAAAACGGTGAGGTAAAAAAAGTCAAAGAAGTTCAGGAACCCGTGAATGTAATCCAGACTGAAATTGTAAGAATATTGAAGCCAGAAAGGGTTAATGGCTACGATTACGGTATTTTTGGAAAAGAGAAATCCAACTTTCTCATCCCTCTTGAAGTAATTTACAGAAATACCCTGCCTGAGGGTTCAAGTGTTTTCAGGAGGCTTGAAAGGGGTGAAATTACTGTTGAGCAGCTTGGGTTGAAAGAATACCCGGAGGCGGGTGTAGTGCTGAAAGAACCATTCCTCGATGTCAGCACGAAACTCGAAGACAAGGATAGATATCTTACGTGGGATGAAGCAAAGAAGATTTCGGGATTAGATGAGGAAGAAATTGAATTGCTTAAGGAAATAACACTTAAGGTAAACAGGATTATAACAGAGAATACTGAAAAAGCTAAAATCAGGAATGAAGATGGAAAGCTGGAATTTGCTTTTGATGATAAGAGAGAGATGATGGTTGTGGATACAATTGGAACTCCGGATGAATGCAGATTCAGTTTCGAGGGGATTCAAATCAGCAAGGAAGTTCTGAGGAAGTACTACCGCAGGACAGAATGGTACAGAAGGATTGAGAAATTGAAGGGAAATGAACGGTGGAGAGAGGAGGCAGGAAAACCTCCGAAACTGAATACGGAGATAAGAAATGCTGTATCTGACATGTACAAGGCATGCTGTAATGAAATAACAGGTATCAGATTCTTTGACGTTGATAGCCTCAGAAACGTGGTCAGAGAGATTAGAGATTTTCTGGGGGATTGAATGAGGGCAGCGCTTGCAATCGAAGATGGGACGTTTCTTGAAGGAAAGGGTTTTGGTGAAGAAGGACTTGCTTTGGGAGAGCTTGTTTTCAATACAAGCATGACGGGTTATGTTGAAGCACTCACTGACCCAAGTTATGCAGGACAGATATTGATGATGACATACCCGTTGGTAGGGAACTACGGGGTTTGCAGAGAAGATTTTGAGAGTGATGGAATTAAGGTCGAGGGGTTTGTTGTAAGAGAACTTTGCAGAGAGCCAAGCAACTGGAGGAGCGAGCTTAACGTTGATGAATTCCTGAGAGAATCTGGCATCCCGGGCATAGAAGGAATCGATACCCGCGCTTTAACCATGAAAACAAGGGTTTACGGAGCTATGAAAGCTGTTGTAGCCGTTGGAGACTATGATAGAGAGGAATTACTGAAAATGGCAGCTGAACAACCTTCTATAACCGAAATAGATGTTGTTGATAAAGTTTGCGTTAAAGAACCTGTTTATTTCGAGGCTGAAAACGGTAGATATGACGTTGTGCTTGTAGATTGTGGAATAAAAATGAGCATAGCAAGACAGTTGTTGAAGAGAGGGGTGAATCTCACCATTGTTCCTTTTGATTATTCTGCAAAGAAAATACTTGAATATAATCCTGATGGGGTCTTTATATCAAATGGTCCGGGTGACCCCTCAAGAGTTAAGGAGACGATTGACACAATCAAAAATCTGGCTGGCAAGGTGCCAATGGCTGGAATTTGCCTTGGAAATCAGCTTGTAGCCCTTGCAATGGGTGCAAAGACCTTTAAGCTAAAATTCGGACATAGAGGGGCAAATCAGCCAGTAAAGGATTTTGAAACTGGAAGAGTCTTCATATCGAGCCAGAATCACGGATTTGCTGTCGATGCGAACACACTTGAAAGCACCGGTTTAGAGATAATTCAGATAAACCTCAATGACAATACAGTTGAGGGTTTGAGACATCAGGAGTTGCCTTTACTGGCAGTTCAGTATCATCCAGAAGCTTCCCCCGGTCCTCACGACACGTTTTTCTTCTTTGATACTTTTATTGATATGCTGTGATAACATGCCGAGAAGAGAAGATATAAAGAAAATAATGGTTATCGGTTCTGGGCCAATAGTTATAGGTCAGGCAGCAGAGTTTGACTATTCCGGAAGTCAGGCATGCAAGGCTCTGAGAGAAGAGGGATATGAAGTTGTCCTTGTGAACTCAAATCCCGCAACAATCATGACCGACCCGGAGATGGCGAACAGAACGTATATTGAGCCACTTCACGCAACGGTTGTTGAAAAAATCGTTGAAAAGGAAATTCCTGATGCAATTTTACCGACCTTGGGTGGTCAGACTGCTCTGAATCTTGCTGTTCAGCTGAGTGAGATGGGGGTTCTGGATAAACATGGGATTGAATTAATTGGAGCAAAGCTGGACGCAATAAAGAAAGCAGAGGACAGAGAGTTATTCAAGAAATCAATGGAGAAAATTGGTTTGAAAGTGCCTGAGAGTGATATCGCGGAAGATGTAAACAGCGCTCTTGAGATAGCAGAGCAGATTGGATACCCTGTTGTTGTAAGACCGGCTTTCACACTCGGCGGAACAGGAGGAGGAATAGCATATAACCGGAGAGAACTTGAGGAGATTGCTGAGCATGGACTTGAAATGTCGATGATAAATCAGATTCTCATCGAAAAGGGCGTTCTTGGCTGGAAAGAATTTGAGCTTGAGGTTATGCGTGATATGGCAGACAATGTTGTGATAATCTGTTCGATTGAGAACTTCGACCCGATGGGCATTCATACCGGAGATAGCATAACTGTTGCACCCGCCCAAACCCTGACGGACGTGGAATATCAGAGATTGAGAGATGCGTCCATTGATATCATAAGGGAGATAGGGGTGGAGACAGGTGGAAGCAACATTCAGTTTGCTCTACACCCGGAATCGGATGAGATGGTTGCTATAGAAATGAATCCGAGGGTAAGCAGGTCATCCTCTCTGGCTTCAAAGGCAACCGGATTTCCAATAGCAAAAATTGCGGCAAAGCTTGCAGTCGGTTATACTCTGGATGAAATTCCAAACGATATAACCAAGGAAACTCCCGCCTCCTTTGAACCGACCATCGACTATGTCGTCATAAAGATTCCCAGATTTGCCTTTGATAAGTTTCCGACAGTTGATTCCTCACTCGATAGTCAGATGAAAAGTGTTGGAGAGGTTATGGCTATCGGAAGGACTTTAGAGGAGGCACTTCAGAAAGCACTTAGAAGTCTTGAAATTGGAAGATATGGTATTGGAAGCGATAGAAAGGATAAAAAATTCAGAAAAGACAAAATCATCAAAAAACTTCGTACTACAGAGGCTGATAGAATATTCTACATAAGATATGCTCTCAAGTCCGGTATCACAGTTGAGAGAATCAATGAACTGACGAAAATTGACCCTTGGTTCATCAGAAAAATCAAAAATATTGTTGAAATTGAAGACGAGCTGAATCATCTGGCTGAAAAATACAGAATTGACGAAATTGATGCAGATATTTTGTTGAGAGCAAAGAAATCCGGTTTCTCCGACCACCAGCTCGCAATAATTTTTAAAACAGATGAAAGAGAGGTGAGAAGGGTCAGGAAGGGGAAAGGTATTAATCCAGTCTTTAAAATGGTGGATACCTGTGCGGCTGAATTTGAGGCAAAGACACCATATTACTACTCTTCTTATGAGATGGAGAACGATGCTATGAGAACAGATAGAAAAAAAGTCATGATTCTTGGATCAGGACCGAACAGGATTGGACAGGGAGTTGAATTCGATTATTGCTGTGTACATTCTGTTTTAAGCCTTAAGGAAGAGGGTTATGAGACAATAATGGTGAACAATAATCCTGAGACTGTCTCTACTGACTATGACACATCTGACAGACTTTATTTTGAGCCAATAACTCACGAGGATGTGATGAATATCTATGAAAACGAGATGCCTGAAGGGATTATTGTCCAGTTTGGTGGTCAGACACCACTCAACATTGCAAAAGACCTTGAAGATTCGGGTTGCAATATTCTGGGAACATCCACAGACTCGATAGACAGGGCTGAGGATAGGGAAAGGTTCGCAGAGATGCTCAGAAAACTGAATATTCCGCAACCAGAGAATGGAATAGCCTTCCATATTGAGGAGGCAAAAGAAATAGCCAGAAAAATAGGTTATCCGGTGCTTGTTCGCCCGTCTTATGTGCTTGGTGGCAGAGCAATGGAGATTGTTTACGACGAGGAGACACTCGAAAGATATATCAACGAGGCTCTTGATGTGAGCCCCGAAAAGCCAATCCTCATTGATAAATTTCTTGAAGATGCAATAGAGGTCGAGGTTGATGCTCTTTGCGATGGAGAGGATGTTGTCATAGGGGGCATAATGGAGCATATTGAGGAAGCAGGAATTCACAGCGGAGATTCTGCATGCACTCTCCCTCCCATTTCTATTTCTCAGAAAGATATCGATACAATAATCGATTACACAAAGAGAATGGCTATTGAGCTGAATGTTGTGGGGCTGATAAACATCCAGTATGCAATAAAGGATAAAGTATACGTTCTTGAAGCAAATCCCAGAGCAAGCAGAACAGTGCCATTTGTAAGCAAAGCTATAGGAGTCCCTCTTGCAAAGGTGGCAGCAAAGTTGATGATGGGGAAGAAATTGAAGGAACTGGGTATCAGGGAGAAACTGAATCTCGAACATGTGGCTGTAAAGGAAGCGGTATTCCCATTTCTCAAGCTACCGGGGGTTGACCCGATTCTTGGTCCAGAGATGAAGTCCACAGGAGAGGTAATGGGTATTGACTATAACTTTGGCGTTGCATATTACAAGGCTGAACTTGCAAGCGGCATGAACCCCCCGCTCAATGGAAGGGTTTTCATCAGCATAAAGAAGGCAGACAGAGAAAAGATATTACCGGTGGCTAAAAAATTGCAGGATATGGGGTTTGAGATTACCGCAACGGATGGAACTGCTAACTTCCTCAATGAAAATGGTGTCAGGGCAGATATTACACTTAAAATCAGTCAGGGTAGACCGAATATAATTGATGCAATCATCAACAAACAGGTGGATTTAATCATCAACACCCCGACTGGAAAAAGGGGGAAAACAGAAGGTTATTATCTGAGAAGGGCAGCAGTTGACCACTGCATTCCATATATAACCACGATTTCTGGTGCTATTGCCGCTGTAAAAGGTATAGAATCAATAAAAAATGCAGAGATGACAATCAAACCGGTACAGGAATATCACAGGGAAGTGCTATGATACAGAATGAGTGAATGAAAGACGATATGTCAGAAAAAGAAGATATAAAGGAATTATTCTTCAAAAAAATCGAGGAAATCGCAAAAATTGATTGTCTGAGGGAGATAAGGGCAGGAAAACCTGAAGCTGTTTTTGCAGAATTCAAGGAGGTCGAGGAAGTCGTTAAAATTGTCAGAGGTTATCTTGAAAATTCAGGCAGGGTACTCGTTACAAGGGCGGACAGCAGAGTCATTGATGAACTGACAGAGGTATTTGACTCCTCTGACATTAAAATAAAAATTAACAGAAAGGGAAGGACGGTCATTTTACAGAGAATTGATAAAATTGAAGATACTTCTGAGAAGGGTAGTGTGGCAATAATCACTGCCGGGACATCAGACATTGGAGTGGCAGAAGAGTCTGCATCAACTGCAGAGTTTCTTGGATTGAGGGTCATCAGGTTTTATGATGTCGGTATTGCTGGAATCCACAGACTCATAGAACCTCTGAAGGAAATCAGTAAGAAGGATGTTGATACAGTAATTGCAATAGCCGGAATGGAGGGGGCTTTGCCTTCTGTTATTGCTGGACTTATCGACATACCTGTGATTGCAGTTCCAACATCTGTGGGATATGGAACAAGCCTGAATGGAATCACCACCCTTTTTGCAATGCTCCAGAGCTGTTCATCTGGTGTTGCGGTAGTCAATATTGATAATGGATTTGGTGCAGCAGTTTTTGCCAGTTTGGTATCTGAAAGAACAAAAAGACATAAAGCTTAATATACTGAAAATTCCGGTCAACATTCTCTGAAACCGAAAACCCTAAAAAAATCGAAAAGGAGATATAGGATATTATTGTGCCTCAGCGATATGAAGAGAATACTGGCTGTCTTCCTGGTAACATTTTTGATACTTGTGAATCAGACAGCAGCTCAGGAGGAGACATGTGGCAGGTGCCATGACCTCGGTACAATGGATTTTGATACAAGCTTACATAAGACATTGAGTGGAATAGATACAGCGTTCAAACAGGCAGCAGGAAATGACTTTGGAATTGATACGCCAGAATACTGTTTTAGTTGCCACATTGAGGATTGCAGTGGGTGTCATGAAGTCCACAAACAGATTCCCGAGATGTCTGACTGTAACAAATGTCACAGGGTTGGGTTGAATTACATTGGACTTGTATCAGAATACGGTCAGAAGGCTGACCATGCAGATGTCCACTTTGAGAAGGGCTTTGATTGTCTTGATTGCCACGACATAGACAAAATTCACGGTGATGGCAAAAGTTACACATTTGCGGATGATGCTGTAGAGATTGACTGTGAGGACTGCCACATTGAAGGTAAGTTCGTGAGTGGAAGAGAAGCAACTTACGACCCGGGTACAGATGCTCACAAACTCCATCCTGACCTCGAATGCTCCGCCTGTCATGCAGACTATTACCCGACGTGCTACAACTGTCATCTTGATACCGGCAAATTTGAAGGATTCACAACCAAGGATTTCTATCTCATGAAACACGAAGGCAAATACAGTCCTGCGTACGTACAGACGGTAACGCTTGGAGAAAAACAATCCGTGGGAGCAGGTGTTATAAATCCACATACAATAACTTCTGATGCAAGAAAGTGTGAGGACTGTCATGACAATCAGGAAAAAGTGTTCTTAACCGGTTTTGACGGCAGAGTTTTCGGACCTCCGGGCGTTGAGCTTGCAGAACCGCCATCAGAACTTGCAGTGAGTCTTGGATTTATTGGAGTCAATTACAAGCTTGATATTACTTTCATCGGCAGCCTGATAATTCTGGGGGTACTGGGCGGTCTTGCAGTCCATGTTATTGTAAGAAGGATTACTCTGGGGAGGTGGGTTGGATGAAATTGTATGAAACTCTGCCTTCAAAGCAGAAGCCGGCAGTGGAGGAGAAGCCACATGCAAAGATTGACTACGGAACAATTGAAGTGGACAGACACTCTCTGCAGTACCGAATCTATCACTGGTCTATCGTCATAACAGGTTTGATAATCGGATGGACCGGGCTAAGGCTAGGAGGACTTTATGGTGTAAAGTTCCCGGATATGCAGCTTGCTCTGACCCTCCATGTTTATATTGGACTGATTTTCGGGGGTCTTTTCGTGTTGATATTCATTTATGTCCTTCAGCACGAATGGGAATGGTTTTCTCCAGCTCGTTTCCCCTACGCAATAAAGTTCTTTATACAGGAAGCACTTGCATGGACGCACATAGGTCCCCACATAGAAGACCCCAGAGGATATGACCCCGACAGAAAAGAATACGTGGAGAAGTTAATCCCGACGGAAGTCATGGTTCTGTGGATGTATCTCGGTCTGGTTGCAGTCATGGGAATTACAGGTTTACCGCTGTACTTTACAGGCATCTTCTCTCCGATTATTGACTTTGCAGGAAATTTTGCAGGGATATTTGGACTGGACGACGGAACAATGCTTCTCAGGGTTATACACAGGCTGGTAATGTATTTCTTCCTGATGACAATGCTGATTCACGCTTATGCAGTAATCATCTTTGATGTGCTTGGCTCAATGATTACCGGGAAGAAGAAAGAAAGGATAATACGAAGATAAAATTTTATTTTTTCTTTAATATTTTTTAGAGTTGAATTCATTGTTTCAGTATAAAAGCAGGTCGGAAAAAAATCAGGAACAATCCAGAAGGTTTTGTTCATTGATTGCTGAAGAATTTACTTCAAAACTTTGTTAATGAAACATCGCATCCATATCACTTACATCCTCAAACTCGTGCTGCAGATTCCATATTATGTAGATTTTACATCTGAAAACTTCTCTCAACGCCTCCATCAATGCACTTTTTCTGACCTCCTCTGTGTAAATTGGTACTGAGAAATCAATTCTCTGCAGATCGCCCGACCCGGGATGGATTCTGAATTCTGCTTTCCTGAAAAGCAAATCCATCTTCCATCTGTGAATCAGACTATTTTTCTTTTTCTTTGGAAGAGAACTTAAAGCCCTGTAATGTTTCTCGGAAAGAGCAATACCACTTAACACCAGCACCACATCCTTTTTCAAGGGTTTCAGAATATCAGTCATCTGTTTTGAATTAGCTGGAAACTCAACAAGATAATGCCACTCTGCCTTCTCGTCATCGACCTTTCTTCTGAATATGCCTTCTTCATTAAGCCACTGTTTTACTTTCTCAGCGAGCATGAACCGGAGATGTCATGAAGGATAAAAGTATTTTCTAATTTCTTGTAAATCAGAAAAAACTAAAATGTATGAGGTTAATTATTAAACATGGAAGAGGTGGGAAGGATTTCTCATTACTTTAGCAGGATTGGAGTTGCAGCCGTGGTTCTGAAGAAACCACTCAGAGTAGGGGATAGAGTTAGAATCAAAGGCAGTAAAACCGATTTTGAGATGATTATAGATTCCATGGAGATTGATAATCAGAAAATAGAACAGGCAATGGCAGGAGATGAAGTTGGAATCAAGGTGAATGACAAGGTGAGAAAAAGAGACATGGTCTACAGAATCGATTGAATCTGAACAAAAATAATCAAATTCTCAGTCCAACCCTATATCCCAGAACATCAGTGAGCTCTCTTTCCAGATTTCCTTTCTTCTCATGAATGCTCTTTTCGGTTCTCTCGAGCCTCTCATGGCATGATTTGAGTTCTTTCTCAATTGTCTTTTTTCTTACCTCATCAGGCTTTCTTCTACCCATTTTTACTTTTATTCCAGTGATTTCATCTTTAACCCTGAAAAACTCATCTTTCAATCTTCTGATTTCTTCAAACTCTTTTTTAATTTCTCCTGAAGAGATACTTTTCAGAGAACTTAGAATTTTATTGACCTGTTTCTCCTTCAGTTTTATATTACCCTTCAGAATTTCCGAGGCTGTGTTTGAGGCGATTCTAATAATTTCATCATCTTCAAAATCAAAATCCTTCGTGCTTTTTCCGGTCATGTGAGAATAAATTTTCAGGGGTTTTCTTGCTAGTGCCACCTTTTTCTGCACATTTTCTTCCTTCTCCTGAATTTTTCGTTCAAGCTCTCCCATTTTTAATTCCAGTTCTGAGAGTACGTCTTTTTCCGTAAAATCCTGTTTTTCCTCATCTCCTATTCTATATATTTCTTCAGAAAGATTTTTGATTCTAACATTCAGTTTATTTTTCTCTTCGATTAACTTTTTCATCTCATCTAATCTTTCAATAATACTCTCGAGATGGGTTATCCCTGATAACTCCCTTTTTTCCTTCACTTCATTCACAACGCTTGCAATATTCCCCAGACTCTGGTTTACGGGCTCCAGCTCAGGTGGATTGACTCCGAAGAGCAGTCTGAAATGTTTAACTTTCATTAAGGCAGCCTTCTCAATTGCCCTCTCAACTTCTTCAAATTTTTTAGCATTGAGGGTCCACAGCTCGAGAAAAGAAGACTTGAAGCTGCTGCCAACACCTTTGAGTCTTGGATGCAGGACAGAGGGCTCAAACTTTTCAACCTCAGCAATTAAACTACCAACATGTTTTTCAATTTCAGGCAATTTTTTGTTAATATAAGTTGAGAAAGAATCCTCTTTAGTCCGGATTAACTCTTCAAGCATTCTATTTAGCTCAGAAATGGAAAATAATTTAAATTCTGGTTCCTTTTTCTTTTTAAATAATTTCCTGAACATCTCAATAAATCAAATTTTATTCACTCTAATCGTATTCTCTCCAAGTTTTTCCACACTTCGTGCACCTGAAGAATCTTACTTCGCTCTCATCAGCAGCCCTCAACTGTCTGAGCCACCAGAAAGCCTCCCTGTTGCCACATTCAGGACAGATGGTATTTGTGGTCGGGAGTGTTCTGAGATCTTCTCCTTCAATTACAGGTACATCCTCTCTCTTATTTGAGGTTCTAATAACAATTTCTACATCCTCAGCCTCTTTTTCAAATCCACATTTTCTACAAATCGCTTTATTACCCTGATATATCATTATACTCTTACATTTTAGACAGAATTCCACGTAAATCACCTTCTGCATCTTTTATCATTTCGCTATGGTCAAATGCAAGCTCCGGGAGAGAGTCAAGGTCAAACAACCTGCACTCTTTAGCATCACTTCCCGCTTCAGGTTCACCCTCAGGCAGGACTATATAGCAGGCGGACACAAAATGACCTCTCGGGTCACGAGCAGGATTAGAGTAAATTCCAACAAGTTTATAAATTTTCCCACTCAGGTTCACCTCCTCTTTTACCTCTCTGAGCAATGCATCCTCTACAGTCTCTCCATATTCAACAATTCCGCCAGGAAGGGCATAGAAGTCCTTAAAAGGCTCATTCTTCCTTCTGATGAGAACAATTTTACCCCGATAGGGTATGACGGCATCAACTGTCAGGGTTATGCACTTCATAACAAAGACCTGCCTTTTTTCAAGAATCTTTTTGCCATTTTAAATCCCCACTCAACATCAGCAACTCTACTCAATGAGTGGCTGTCGCTTCCGATTGAGTATTTGATTTTCCTGCTGATACAATCTTCAAGCACGGATGAGGGTGGAGCATGATGTGCTGTGTTTATCTCAAGCCCGACATCGTTCTCCATTAGCAAATCAATAATCTCTTTATCCCTGACAATATCTCTACCATCGTAAGCATCAAAAATTGTGGAATGGAAGTGTGCAAGCACATCGACATCATGGTTTCTCAGACACATCTCAATTCTTCTGTAATATTCGTCCATAGGGACGGGATCATGAATTGAGACAAGAATAAGCTCAAATTCAAAATCTGGCAGGATTATCTCACCGTTTGCCTTAATACCGCATTCGATACCCTCCACAACACGAATATTGTATTTAGCCGAAGCTTCCTCTATCTCGATATGTCTTTTCCTTGCTTTCTTCTCAGTAAGACCAAGAGGATGCTCTAAGGAATGGTCAACGATAGCAATAGCTTCAAGGTTCGCTTCTCTTGCTTTTCTCACAATAGCGTCAATTTCTCCACTACCGTCGGAGTATATCGAATGAACATGGAGGTCATACATTGAACCTCATTCATTCATAACTTATTTAAAGTTGCCTCATTATTTTAAACGATTTGACACCATCTCATTTTTTATGTGATTATTATTGCAAGCCAAAAGGTTATTATATATCACCTCTGCTTTCTAATCCGATGGATATTCTAATTGCTTCCTCTGTGATTACAATGGTTCTGTTTGTTGCCCTGAAAAGAAGAATTATCGGGGCTATTGCGTGGATAGCTTTTGGGATTGCATGGATTTCAAAAATTCCTTTTTATCTTGGTATAAACGATTATTTCAACGTGGGTGTTATTACACTTGCATTTGTCTTATTTGTCCTGCTCGGAATAAAAATAGTCACAAACAAAAGTTACCTTGGAGTCTTTCTTGATGTTACGGCATTTTCTGCCCTATCTGCTCTGATATATTTCCCATTTGCTTTCAATCCAGCATTAAATAAAATCATAATTGAGACGGTGGCAAGTCAGACAGGCTTCATCTCAAATTTACTCGGTTTTCCAATTGCTGTTAACGGGGACGTGATTTCACTCAATTCACGCGATGTTCAGATTATTCTTGCCTGTACAGGAATCGAAAGTATGGCACTATTCACCGGGGCAACACTCGGAATTAAGGCAGAGTGGCGAAGGAAGATTCAGGCTTTTTTAATCTCAGTTCCTGTAATATACTTCCTCAATATCCTCCGAAACGCTTTTGTGATAGCAAGTTTTGCATATGGCTGGTTTGGAGAAAACAGTTTTTATATCTCCCATCACATAATATCAAAAGTACTCTCTACTGCTGCTCTAATCCTGATTTCGCTTGCAGTCTTCAGGGTACTGCCGGAACTTTCAGACCTGATATTCGACCTGAAAAATGCAATAACAGGGGGAAAGTAGATTGATTGAGAAAAGTGGGACTGGTATAATACTATTCGAGATTGTTCTTGTTCCATTAGCTTATCTTGTTGACATAAAACTCACTATCCCGCTTCTTGCTATACTCTTCTTCACAGTCTTCTTTTTTCGAGACCCGGACAGAGAAGTTGGAGATGATGTTGTCTCTCCAGCTTATGGAAAGGTAGATTTTTTATCCGGTAACAGAATTGAGATATTCATGAGCCCATTTGACTGCCATGTCAATGTCTCCCCCGTGGATGGCATGGTGCAGAGAATCAATTACATAAAAGGCTCTAATTTTCCGGCATTTATAAGGAAAGCAAATGCTGAGAGAAACGAAATATACATAAATAATGAGGATGGAGATTTTAAAGTGACACAGATTGCAGGAATGTTCGCAAGACGGATAGTATGTTATGCTGAGGAGGGGGAGCCGGTTGAGAAGGGACAGAAAATTGGCATGATTAAGTTTGGTTCCCGCACAATTCTGGAAATCCCACTGACCTTCAGGTTTACAAAAAATGTAGGAGACAGGGTGAGAGCTGGAGAAACAATAGCGGTGAAGAAGAATGTTTAAAATCCTTTACGAGATCAGAGTAGCTGATATTTTCACCTTTTTGAACCTGTTTTTTGGTTTTGCAGGCATCATGTATTTATTTCAGGATATCTACACTTCAATTCAGTTTCTATTCATTGCAGCTTTGATGGATGGGGCAGATGGTTTTATTGCCTCCAGGGTTGGAGAAGGCTCGCTTGGAAAAATTCTTGATTCTCTTGCAGACGTTGTATCATTTGGAGTGCTTCCCGCATTGATGATATCACTCGCAGGTTATATATGGATAGCATTGATTTTCCTGCTTACAGGCATTGTCAGACTTGCAAGGTTCAGTATACTGAAAAGAGAGAATTTTGTGGGATATCCAATAACATCGTCTGCCCTCATGATTGCATCGATGTTTTATCTCGATTTTCATATTAACATAATAGCAGGTGTGGGATTAGTTCTATCTCTCTTCATGCTTTCTGATATTGAATACATCAAGATTAAAGATAAGGTTATTCTTTTTGTTGTTGCTGTTGTGATTATCTCAACGTTTATTGTGAAGGATGCTGCTTATGTAATTCTGACGCTGACATTACTCTATATTGTAAGTCCGTTTCCGTGGAGGTTCTCTCGATGGTTTATGGAGAGGAGACTGAGAAGGCTATCTTTGAAGCGGGTATAAAGCTGGCAGCAGTTTTTCATCAATTTACTGGCTCACCTGTCAGTCCTAAAAATGTTGATTTGCTGGAAAGGGCTATTGAGAGCTGCATACTGCTGCAACCATTTGTTGTTGATGCTGAAGTAAAAATAGATAGGGAAAAAATGCTGAACAGGTTATCTGAATTCGGTTACACCGTAATTGCAGAGGATATCATTAATGTTAAAGTCAGAGTCAGAGTTAAGAACTCGGAAGTTGAGGCGGAATTGAAATGGAATGAAAAGATGAGGTACCCACTGATGAAAATGCTTAAAATAGAGGAGAAACCGTGATGTTGGTTTTCTACAGTGAGATGAATGACAGGTGGTAAAAAAAGCCTGACAAGTTTGTTTGTAACAATCTCAGTCATTCTTTTATTGATACTGAGCCAGCCCGCCAGCAGCCTGATTGTTACCATTTCTGGTCCCACCCAGACAGGCGTAAACCAGATTGTAGCCTTAACAGGTGAAATAATCATTCAAAGCAGTTCAGGAGAATGGACAAATATATCGGAGATAAGGTTGAATATAACAGGCAGTGGAACAGATACGGTTTTGATTCCAGTAAATATTACACCCGGAGTTGTAGTGGTATCTTCGCGGAGTCTCACAGAGACCTCAAGCACTCTGTTAAACATCACAGTTAACTCAACTACAGATGCAATCTTTGGTTACGGTTATGGCTACGGATACGTGAATGGCAGTATTTACGGAAGCTCAGGGTGGTCTTTCGGTTATGGAGCTGGCTATGGTTATGACAATTATTCAGGAATGTACGGTTATAACGTTATGAATTCTCCGGACAACGCAAAAATTTCTTTTGATGTCTTCTGGAAGCCTGCAGTTGCGGGCAGCTACATTATTGAGCTTACTGTAATTTTATTTGACAGAGATGGCGTTGCAAGAGAGTTCTCTTCCCGGCATTCTCTTTATGTTCAGGAAAGCATCCTGGAAGAGGAATCAGTTCAAACTACTGGAGGTGGTGGGGGTGGTGCTCTTCCGCCTGCCCCACTTTCAGCAGAATCTGAATATTACGAATCCATTACAAAGTTCCTGCATGAAAATGAGGTCAGAATTATGGACATTCCATGGAGACTGAGGGAAAAGGTTGGAATTACTGAGTTTCGTGTTAAGCACAGTAAGAGTGGAAGTATTGTTGTAACTCTGTCCAAGGTTTCATCTCTCCCTGAAGGCATTCCCGAACCGGAAGGAGCAGTATACTCGATTTTTGAAATCGTATTTACACAATATGGAACACGAAACAGAGTTGATATCACTGGAAACTTCATATACCAGATAGACAGGAGCTGGCTGAGTTACACTGGGATAAAACCATCTGACATCTTTTTCTTAAAATACACAAAAGGAAAATGGAATGAACTACCGGCTGAAGTTGTTGACGAAGATGAGGAGTACGTTTATTATAACGTTAAAGTTGACTCATTCAGTCTGTTTGCAGTAATTTCTGAATCAAAACCCAGAACATCTGTGGGTGTTCTGCAGATATCGGAACCATATTACAGGGTTTTAAAAGCCCCGACTCCTGTCCCGGACATCAAACCTTTCTCAGTAGAAGAACCCACAGAACTGCAGTTCCCACTTTATGCGACGTTACTGGCTCTGGTTACATTAATTCTGTTACTGATTATCCGGGCTTTAAATAAATAGAACAGAGCTTCTTTAAGTAAAATAGTACGGATCTTTAAGTAAAATAATACGGACTTAAGAACCTATACATTCAGAAATGTATACCAGCCCTTATCTGTCAATTCAAGGTATTTTGTCCTCCCAATTATATCTTCTCTAATATAGCCGTGGGTTATCAGAGATTTAACTCTTTTCCTGACTGTTGGCTTGCTGATACCAAGTTCTTTACTGATTTCAGTGTAAACAGGTCGTATGCCCTGATTGTTCTTTCTGTAAATATATCTCAACACGTTGAGCAATCCTTCTGACAGTTTGATTCTAAGCATCAATCTTGTATCTTTTACCTCCTTCTCAATCAGTTTCAGTTCCCGACTGCTCAAAACACTCGGGTCAATGGATAAAATGATGATATGTTTATCAAAATAAGCAATATCTCTGATATTCTGAACAAATTCTAATGTTCTTTTAAATCCATTTTTGAAGATAATATAATCCATTCTATCTATCAGTACAACATGTTTTCCGGATAGTTTCTCAATAACACCTTCAATTTCAGATACATCTGGATAGACCGCTCCTTCAATCTCCCCGAGCCAGAAAAACTCAAATTGCATGTTAATTTTTTTTCTAAAATACTCTTCAGGACTTCTTGAAATTACTATGCCTCTGCAACCAACATTCAGAAGGTCGTTGAACGCTTCAATAGATATACCTGTTAATGGCTCTTTTACAAGATATATTTCACCTTCATTAAGGTTGAATTTCATAAGTCTCCTCTTCATGTCCTCTTCTATGCGTTTTCTCTCGGTTATGTCGTTCACAACTACAATATACTTGGAGTGTCCATGTGCACCCCTTACCATGAAGGCGTTAATCTCTCCAATGCACACAGTGTTATCCTTCTTCAGTATTTTAATTTCCATCTCCCTGATGGAGCCTGTTTTTAATGCTCTTTGAAAGTAAGATTTAGCTTTTTCTTGATCCTCCGGGTAAATGAACTCCTTTACATTTTTCCCGATTATTTCGTCTGAAGTATTGAGTCTCAGCAATTTCAAAGTACTCTCTGATGCATCGATTATGTTTCCTGCTGAGTCAATGACTAACACGGCATCGTAAGATGCCTTGACAAGATTTCTATACATTTCCTCTGATTCTTTAAGTGCATCCTCTATCTCTTTTCTCTTTGTAATATCAGTACAGATATAGAGTATAGCAGGCTTATCATCCCATCTGATACTCACACAATTAATCTCAATCCACTTTATGTTTCCATCCTTATCAATAATTCGGTAAATAAGCCGGCGCGGTATTTCACTACCTTTAAGTCTTCTCATATAGTTTTCATAAGCTATCTGCCTGTCATCAGGATGAATAAGTTCAAAAAAAGGTTTTGACTTCAATTCATCGACTGAATAACCTGTTATTCTTATTGCTGCAGGATTGACGTACTTTACTACTCCATTCTGAATTACAGCAATGATATCGTTTGTATTCTCCACCAGGAGACGATATTTTTCCTCTTCCATGTCATTTTTTAGTAGTGTTGTAAGATATAACCATTCTGTCAAATTGATTACGATTTGGAATAACAGCATGGTGTTAAGGTAAAAGATATGGGCATGAATTTGATTCAATGAAAAATATTTTAAATTCCAGTCCTTTCCTATTCACATGCCCTCAGATAAGACAATATCCGAAAAAATTTTCAGTGAAAAAAGTGGAATTGATGCGAATGCAGGAGATATAGTAATTGCAAAGATAGACCAGATTGCACTTCAGGATGGAACTGCACCGCTCGCTATAAAACAGGTGAAGGAACTGAACATCGAAATAAAAGCTGCTAAACTTACACATTTTTTCGTTGACCATGCTGCCCCTTCTCCAAGGAAGGAGCTGAGTAACGACCAGAAAATGATAAAGGACTTCGCAGAAAGTGTGGGTGCTGACTTCAGTCCGCCGGGAGAGGGGATTATCCATCAGCTGATGGTCGAGAAATTCGTAAATCCCGGGGAGCTTGTTGTTGGAGCGGATTCCCACACATGCACGTATGGTGGACTGGGGGCATTTGCAACCGGTATGGGATCAACTGATATTGCAGTAGCTGTAGTTCTCGGTAAAAACTGGTTCAGAGTTCCTGAATCCTTCAAAATAAATGTTGAGGGAACTTTTCCCGAAGGCGTTTATCCGAAAGACCTTATTCTCAGTATTATCGGAAAACTCGGAGTTGACGGTGCAACATATAAAGCTCTCGAATTCGATGGCGGAGCAATCAAGACGATGCATATCGATGGAAGGCTGACAATGGCAAATATGGCGATTGAATGTGGTGCTAAGGCGGGTTTATTCATGTCTGACAAGGTTACAAGAAATTATCTTATCGAAAGAGGGAGGGAAGACAGGTTCCGTGAGCTTAAAGGCGATGAAAATGCAGAATATGAAAAAACCCTTGAATTTGAAGCCGGGGATTTAGAACCCATGGTGGCAAAGCCCCATAACGTCGATAATATATCTCCAGTCACTCAGGTTGAAGGAACAACAGTGGAGCAGGTTTTCATAGGAACTTGCACGAACGGAAGGCTCTCTGATTTAGAAGTTGCCTCAAGGTTACTGAAAGGAAATAGAGTAAAAACAAGATTGATTGTGGCGCCTGCGAGCAGAGAAATTTATCTGGACGCACTGGATGCAGGCTACCTCAAGACAATTGTGGAAGCTGGCGGGCTTATAACACCGCCCGGATGTGCATGCTGTGTTGGAATTCACATGGGTGTGCTTGCAGACGGTGAAGCCTGTATCTCCACTGCAAACCGCAATTTTAAGGGGAGAATGGGAAATCCCGATGCTGAGATATACCTTGCTTCTCCCGCAACTGCAGCAGTTTCAGCAATAAAAGGGAGAATATCTGACCCGCGAGAATTTCTCTGATCTCAATTGTTTATACAGGGAAACTCAGGTGGAACGCAATCTTGTCCATCCATCTTTATCTATTCATTTGACATTAACATATAAATACAGAAATAACCGATAGTTAATTGAAAGTTAAGTTTATATAGTACATCAAACCAGTTAAAAACTATAAAGAGTTCGGGTATCGGGAGGCAGAATGATTGAGATAAAAAAACTCTCAGACCTGAATTCGCACTTGAAAATAATAAAAACGATTAATGAGCTTCTTCGAAAATCTGACTTGAGTAATTTAATCAACTCTCTCTGTCAGATTCTGAGGAGAGAGGGGAAGTATATTGATGTGGTGGCAGGTATATCTGAGGGGCGGGATAAACTTTCTGGCGCCAATTTTCACCTGAATCAAAATTACGATATTTACTGCGTTAAAAGAGCAATAAAGTTGGGAAACCAATTGGTGGTTGAACCTGATAAATTTGATTGTAGAGGGTGCCATTACAGAAATCTGAGTCATTTTGCTGCCGTATCGCCCTTCAGCACTTCAGCAGGGAGGATGTTTCTCTGTGTAATCTCGAAATACAGGTTTAGTGAGGAAGAAATTGAATTGTTCAATGAAGTAATTCAATTGATAACAATTGCTGTGGACAGGATTAGGGCAGAGGAGTTGAATGCATCACTGCTAAGGAACTCTGATGGTGAACCATACGGAATAATCGGTATTACGAGAGATATAACTGAGAGGAAACAGATAGAGGAAGCACTGAAAAGAAGTGAACAAACCCTGAAAGGAATACTCAAAGCGTCACCCGTCGGAATCGGAATTGCAGACAAGAGGGTTATTAAATTTGTTAATACGAGATTCGGCAAAATGCTTGGGTATTCCCCTGTGGAGCTAATCGGGAAGAATTCAAAGTTTCTGTATGAAGACGATGGAGAATATGAGCGTGTTGGAAGAATAATATATTCTCAGATTAGAAAAAAAGGGATTGGATTAATTGAGACCAGATTTAAACGTAAAGATGGAAAAGTTATCGACGTCTTACTGAGTGCATCTGCGATAGATGTACTGGACGATTCATCAAAAGAAATTATTTTTACTGTAATGGATATCACTGAGACAAAGGAAGCAAGAACAAAGCTTGAAGAGAACGAAAAGAAATACAGGACAATTTTTGAGAACACCGGAACAGCAATGGCAATTATTGAAGAAGATACAACAATTTCAATTGTCAACTCTGAATTCGAAAGACTTTCAGGGTACAATAAGGGGGAAATTGAGGGAAAGATGAGCTGGACACAATTTGTTCATCCTGATGACCTCGATAGAATGAAAAAGTATCACTATACGAGGAGAACTGGAGCTGAAGTTCCGAAGAAATATGAATTTAAGGCAATAAGTAAAGACGGGAATATTAAGGATATTCTGATAACTGTTGACATCATCCCCGGCACATCCAAGAGTGTTGTCTCTCTTATTGAAATAACTCAAATCAGGAGAATAAATAAATTGCTGAAAGCAATATCTGAAATAAACGAAGTTGTTGCAAAGGGGAAACATCCTGACTTCATTTTAAAAATTGTCTGTGAGAAACTGAGTTATGCATACGATGCAGCATTCACATCGCTCTTAGAGGATGGCAGGTTAACCCCGATTTTTTCAAAAGGGATTGACATTGAGTCCATAAAAAATTCGTTAAAACTGTGTCCATCAATACTGAATGCAATTGGAGGAAAAACAGGAAAGATGAATACGGATGACGCTTTATGCAGAAACTGTACAGTAAAGAATCATAGATACGTCCTTTCCGTACCGCTAATATACGACAAAAATTATGGTGTAATAACAGTTTACTCAAATTCAGAGTTCTGTGATGATGAAATAGAATTACTCGAAAAAATGTCATTGAATATTGCATTCGCTCTGAACGCATATGGTATTGAGGAAGATAGGAGAAGAGCTCTTGATCAGCTTCTGAGAAACCTCATTCAATTTGATCACACGGCTGATAGGCTCAGGAACCCCCTTGCAGTTATAATCAGCTCAATTGAACTGGTGAATGAAATTGGTAAAGAAAGAGTTCTTGAGATGGTTAAAGAACAGGCATTCAGAATTAAAGATGAACTTGATGTGTTAAGGAGAGAGGAAATCAGAACTCACTCTCTAATCCAAAAAAGTTTAAACTGAAAAATATCAGATTTACTTGACTATTCTACATTGACTTTTTTCATCTCTTCCTCTTCGTCTTCATTCCTTTTGAATACAATCTCAAGAACTCCATTATTGTATCTCGCTTTATGGGAATCAGGAATGATTTTACATCCGAGATCCACTTTTTCAGAGTATTTTCTGTCTTCTCCTTCTGCATTTATCTCAACATGAGTCTCCGATGCTTTAATATCTATATCTTCTTTCTCGACTCCGGACATCTCGACAATAACAGTTACTGCATCGTCATCTTTCATTACATCGATTAGAGGTTTTCTTTCAATCGTAAATCCTCTGACGAGCGTATCCTGTGGTGAAGCTCTCATCAGCTCTTCCATATCTCTGAAAATCATGTCTGCAAGTTCTTCGAAATCAAATAATCCTGCTATGGAATAGTTCCAATCTCCTGAATTTTTTCTCCTCCAGGGATTACAGCTTCCATCACTGCAATCCATTTTCACATCACCTCTTTTTTATTTTATTATTAACAAATTACCATCTGTTACTAACCTATTGTTAGTAATTATAGTATTTAAGTCTTGCTTCAAAAGGACTGATGATGACTTCAAAAGATTGAATAAACAAAATATTCATTGAAAATACCATTCAGCAAAGTTATTAAATAGCAATGTAAAGGTATTCTTTGAGGGTGACAGAGATGGAACTTGAGAAACTTAAATTTGGTACGGAGCTCATAAAAAGGGGTTTTGCCAAGATGCAGAAAGGTGGAGTCATAATGGATGTGACAAACGCAGAACAGGCTGGCGTTGCAGAAGATGCTGGTGCAGTTGCAGTTATGGCTCTACACAAAGTCCCTGCTGATATAAGGCAGACAGGCGGGGTTGCAAGAATGGCAGACCCAAAGAAAATAAAGGAGATTATTGACGCTGTTACTATCCCGGTAATGGCGAAAATCAGAATCGGGCATGTAACTGAAGCTCAGGCACTTGAGGCTCTGGGCGTTGATATGGTTGATGAAAGTGAAGTCCTTACTCCCGCTGATGTGTTCTTCCATGTTGATAAAAGAAAATTTGTCATTCCTTTTGTATGTGGGGCAAGGAGTCTTGGCGAGGCAACAAGAAGAATCTGGGAAGGTGCTGCAATGATTCGAACGAAAGGAGAGGCTGGTACAGGAAATGTCGTGGAAGCCGTCAGGCACATGCGACTGATTAACAGGTCAATAGCAAATCTTAAAGAAATTGACGAGGATGGGATTCATAAAGTTGCAGAGCATTATGCAGGCTCTTACGTTAAACTTCTTGGAGATATAAGAGAAGAAGCAGGAATAAATCGAGAAATCACTCAAAAAGATGTTGTATTTGAAGAATACACATTTGAAGATATTGTCGAAGGCCTTTACCGGGAGTTGCTTGAGATAAGAGACATTCAGAGATTGACTGTGGTTAACTTTGCTGCAGGAGGCGTCGCAACACCTGCTGATGCAGCCTTTATGATGCAACTCGGTGCGGATGGTGTTTTTGTCGGTTCTGGAATTTTCAAATCATCAAATCCAGCGGATTTTGCTTCTGCTATAGTTGAGGCAGTCCATCACTATGACGAGCCAGAAGTTATTGCTGAAATATCCAAGGGAATAGGCGAGGCTATGAAAGGTCTCGATGTTTTCCTTCTTTCTGAGGATGAGAAGCTTCAGACTCGAGGAGTGTAGATGCGTGTATCGGTTATTGGCTTTCAGGGTGATGTAGAAGAACATGTTATTGCACTGAATAAATCTGCAAACAGGCTTCATTTAGACTGTGAAATACTTGCCACCCGTAAAGCTGATGAGATTGAAGAAAGCGAAGCAATAGTAATTCCAGGAGGGGAGAGTACAACCATCAGCAGACTCATTTTTGGTGATAAGATTTCAGACATAATAATCAGGTTGGCCAACGAAGGTGTCCCTGTAATGGGGACATGCGCAGGACTCATACTGCTGGCAAGAGAGGGAGATGAACAGGTCGAGAAAACCGATACACAATTACTTGGTTTGATGGATGTTAGAGTGAAGAGAAATGCATTTGGCAGGCAGAGAGAGAGTTTCCAGACCCGGCTGAATATTAAAGGCATTGGAGAATTCGATGCCGTGTTCATAAGAGCCCCAGCCATCACAGAAGCGGAAAATGGTGTTGACGTTCTGGCAACTGTTGATGAATATGTTGTGGCAGCAAAACAGGATAACATACTTGCGTTTGCATTCCATCCTGAGCTTGCTGATGATACAAAAGTGCATGAATACTTTCTCAGAATGATTTGAATTATCCAATCTATAACTGATGCATCCTGATAACTGCATTTTCTTCCTTTGCATAATTGTAGAGGTAATAAACAAGTTTAGTCCTGTTTCCGGGAACAACAAATGATTTCTCATTCCCGATTACGATTAATTTCTTTCTTGCTCTTGTGACAGCCACATTCAATCTTCTCGGATTTGATGCAAATCTTAAGTCAGAGACGGCAGTGAGAGAATAAATTATAACATCCTTCTCCCTACCCTGAAAGCCATCAACAGTGTTTACCTCCACATCTGTCAATTCTTTTATCAATTCTTTCTGTTTGACATAGGGGGTTACAATTCCAATATCTCTCTTATTCACCCCATGTGTAATCAGTTCATCACACAATTTAACAGTCATCTCAGCTTCTTTTCTGTTTAGTTTTGAGCCCTTTCCCTCCTCAGTTCCGTCAACACACAGAAAAACAATAGGTAAATCAGGGTTGAGGATTGGGTTGTCTGATGAAATGTTAAGTTTAATATTTTTACAGCTTTCATGAGCTTTTATCTGTTTCTTATAGATGTATTTCTCCGAAAAACCGATAATTTTGGCATTACTTCTGTAATGATTTCTTAGCCATAATACGCATGGTTTTATCGAGTAAAAGAAGCTAAATGCGCTGAATTTTGAAGAATCCATTCTGCATCTCAAAACAGGTGAAAGCTGATAAGGGTCACCTACAAGAACGTATTTTCTTCCTTTCTGAATTGCGAGTAGTGCTGCGGAGATGAGTGCCTGACTGCTCTCGTCTATAAAAACAAGGTCAAAGCTCTGTTCATTCATAGGATAAATAGCACTTTTGATGAGTGTAGAACCAACAATAGAAGCAGAGTTGAGTGTTTTTATCATCTCCCTTTCAATCAATCTTGATTTTTTTGAGATGAATTCAATCAGCTCATCTGCATCAGATTCATTCTCGACTGTGAATTTATCACGAATTCTTTTCTCGAGAGAGTGTTTTTGCACGTTGCGAGATATTTTAAAAGGATTGCCTACCCTGACGGCATACTCTGGATTTAATTTTTCTATGGCATTATCCACAGCTCTGTTGGTGTGCGAGGAAATCAGGACTCTCATTCCCTCATCTGAAGCAATTTTAGCTGCTTTTGAGATGAAAGATGTTTTTCCTGTTCCCGGTGGGCCAATAATTAGAAGAAGTCCACCATCTTCGAGGTTGAGGGAAGTCATTGCAGCCTTACTCTGGTACTCATCCAGACCGCTTATCTCACCTTGCACAAAGGTTGTGCATATTTTTGGGAGTTCAGAGTCGAGAAAATAGTCAATGATATTTATCTGGAGGTCATATGAAATCAGATTTTCCATCTCCATCAGCTTCAATTCTCCCGGTTCGGGGTTCTGGATGAGTTTTACAACATGGAACTTCCCGCTTCGGATAACATAACCAAGTTCATGTGCTGAGTCATTATCGAGGTATCCTAACAGGGCACCTTCAGGAATTTTTCTTGTTTTTATAACTCCTATGTTGCCTCTGGATGCAATTAGCTCCCCATCAAATGTACCTTTGCTCTCAGATTCTTTTTTCAATTGTCTCCTTTCGTTCTCGAGTGTATCCCTTAGCTTAAGGAGAATTTCCTGTGTATTCATACTGAACAACCTTCCATTCTGAATGTTTTAGCCTGACTTGTTATTTCTTCTCCAGATGTCTGGTTTAATACAGCTTTGGTGTGGTATGAAAGTGGTCAATTCTGCAAAATATTTCAGTGGAATGTATTTTTTTGCCAGAATACCAGAATACCATAATCTTTAAAAACAATCTTCCGGGAATTGAAAGTGGATAATCCAGTAGTTAAGTAAATTCCAGTAAAAAGATTCTGTTCAATGGGCCGGTAGCTCAGACAGGTCGGAGCAGCGGACTCTTAAGTTCTGCAGGGAAATCCGTCGGTCGGGGGTTCGAATCCCTCCCGGCCCGCTCTTCTCAGATAGAGTAACCTAAATGTTTTCAAAGGAATCCATCAAAAGGCATATATATCTATATACATATGAATAACTATGGCAAAGACGATAGCTGTTTCCGATGATGTTTATGAAATGCTATCCAAGGCTAAGATGAAGAATGAATCTTTCAGCAGTGTAATTAGGAGACTTTTGAAAAGGCAAAAGATAAGCGATATCCCAAAAATTTTTGATGAAGACGAGTGGGCTAAAGTTGAGAAAGCATTCAAAGAACAAAAAAAGCTTGACACAAAAAGAACAAGGGAGTTACTTTAGATGTATCTTTTTGATACAACTTTTGTTATTGATTTATTTAAGCAAGAGGATAAAGCCTTAAAAAAAGCAGAATCTGCAGATCAGTCACCAGTTTTAAAAGCAATATCAATTGTGACAGTTCATGAAGTTTTAAGAGGCATTTACTATCTGTATGAAGGTAAAAAGCTTGAAGAGAAGTTAACTCTTGCTGAATCAGCATTGAGCAAGTTTGATATCATACCCTATGAATATACCATTGCTAAAAAAGCTGCAGAAATTGACGCTGGTCTGGTAAAAAGCGGAAAAATGATTGCCTTCCCTGATGTTGTTATTGCAGCAACTTCGTTGGCCTATAATTTAAAACTGGTGACAAGAAATAAAAAACACTTTGAGAGAATTGATGGACTTGAAATTGAGGGTTATTAGTTCCTTTTTTGTTGTAAATACTTACGTTATAAATTTACCCACAAAAGTTTTTGTGATTTGAGATGCTGGAACCTTGCACGCAGGATATAATGCAAGCGACACTGATTTATTTTCAGGTGGCGGAGAGTTCCTATGAAGGGTATGTGCTACATCTGCAACAAAACGTTCAGCAAGGCTGGAATGACAAAACACCTGAAAACGCACTTGAAGGACGATGGAGACACAAAACTTTTTCACATCATGGTCGATGGATTGTATCAACCTCAATATTGGCTCCACATCGAAATTAAAGCGAATGCGAAGCTGCAAGATCTCGATCAATTTTTAAGGGATATATGGCTTGAGTGCTGCTTGCATTTGAGTGCATTCGAGATCGATGGAGTTGAGTACCATTCCATGCCTGAAGGTGAAAGGGGTATGTATTTTAAGCTGGGCAGAGTACTAAATCCAAGAATGGAATTCTACCACATCTACGACTTTGGCACTTCAACAGAGCTGAGGCTCAGAGTTGTATCTGAGAGAACGGGAAAGATCGATAAGAAGGTTAGAATTCTTGCAAGGAATGAACCACCAGATATAAGATGTGGCTGTGGTGAAAAAGCAAAGTGGATCTGTCCGATATGCCTTGTTGAGATTGAGGAAAACTTCTATTTCTGCGATGAATGCGCAAAGGAACATGAGTGTGGAGAAGACATGCTTCTGCCAGTCGTTAACTCACCAAGATGCGGTGTTTGCGGGTACGAGGGTGGTAAATACGATTGAGGAAAATGATAAGAATTGAAAGTGGCAAGGATATCGTCATAATCAGATTTCCTTACAATCCAGACTACATTGCTAAAATTAAAGCCGTTAAAGGCTACAGGTGGCATCCCGATGGAAAGTACTGGAGTATTCCGTATTCTGAACTCGGAAATCTTCTGTCAGCATTTAATGACAGTAGAATTGAAGTTGGTCCTTCTGTCTGGCTTTACGAACTTGAGAAAGAACTAATAGCAAGAAAGTACAGCAGGAGAACAGTAAAGCTTTATCTGCATTACAACGAAGAATTCCTGAAATTCAGCGGGAAAATACCATATCAGATATCCAACGTTTAAAGAATATGTTGAGAAATACAAGCCAGAAAAGTCGCTGTTTCCGGGGCAGAGGAAAGACAAGCATATTTCAACGAGAACCGTGCAGAAGATATTTGATAATGCATGCAAGAAAGCCGGGATAGCAAAGGAGGTTACAGTTCACTCCTTGAGCATTTATTTGCAACCCATCTGCTTGAAAGGTGTTGATTTGAGATATATTCAGATGGCTGATCATAAGCATTCAAAAACAACAGAGATTTATACTCACGTGAGCACCAAGAATTTGAGTTGGATAAGGAGTCCGCTGGATATGTTTGAAGGTGAGAAGCATCCAGAATGAGTGTATATGCAATGCAGATATAACTCAAATTGGGGATGATATATGCAATGCGTATATGAACGAGTTGTGCGACATGCCCGTAAAAATAAGGAGGAAATAAAAGATGTATGACTTTGAATTTGGATCAAGAACAGCAAAAGGTGGATTTGCGAACGAAAAAGCAATTTGTAATAAGTTCAACAATTGGAAAGAGGATGAAGAAGCAAAATTATGGTTAAAAATAATGGGATATGATTTAAACAAAGTAGATTATGTCAAAGCAATTCAAATCCCAACTCGAATAAAAAAGAGTGATGTAAGAAAATACGGATTCACTGAGGAAGAGTATGAAGAATTGATTCATTTCAAAAAAACAGATGTACAAGTACAGATAAGATTAATTATTCGTGTAAATAATGCTCTGAAAGTTGAGAACTTATCATTAAAAAAAGCAAATTCGGATGCTGATTATAATCAAGTAGATAAGAGATGGGTGGATTCTTATCAAGAGATGTGGCACTTTGATGATGAAATAGCATTAGCTTTAAAATTATTTACTGGATAAATAGATCCATCATTACATCCACAAATGCTGAAAGTAAAATCATCACAATTAAGGGACCCAAGAAGAGCATTTTTGACAGAAATGCGAGAAGATATTGTTAAAAGAATTATATCATTTTTTACTAATAACAAAATCCTCGTAGTTAGCGACATTCTAAAAGGGAGGGGTGGTTTTGCAGCAGATTGGATGTTAGTAACAAGATACAACAGAATGAACGATACAACTACTTGGATTCTAAAAGACATAAACACAGCAATGAATTTCTTTGGAAAAGGGGATGTTAGAGTTTCTCCGAGAGGAAGTTTATATATCGGAAGGATAACGATGCAAAGAAAAGGAGGGACTCCAGACCCGACTAAATTACAATTTAAAATTAAGCCATGTGATCTTTTTATAGTATTTGACATAACTTACTTAACCAAAATTCAAAAATTCCTTAACCCACTTCTCCGCAAAACTGATTCTCTGAGCTAGCTGGTAAAAACTACTGG